>NZ_MEIH01000069.1:0-10105 GCF_001723155.1 Haladaptatus sp. W1 | reverse complement strand
GACGGCGGGCGGTGGATTATTGACACTCCCCGAGAGAGGTGAGTGTAGTGACACGAGCTACCATCGTCGGGGGCGGAATGACTTCGTTCGGCCCGCACGACCAACCGCTGGAGGAACTGTTCGCGGACGCCGCGTTCGCGTCGATGGACGATGCGGGCATCGCTGGCGACGAAATCGACGCCTTCTACCTCGGCAACGCGCTGGGCGGCCAGACCGAATCCGACACCCACCTCGCGCCGAAGCTGGCGACCCACATCGGGTTGCAGGGAATCCCCTGCCAGCGGTTCGAGGACGCCTGTGCGACCTCCTCGAACGCGTTCAAACACGCCGTGCAGGCGGTCGAATCCGGTGTCCACGACGTCGCCTTGGTTGGCGGCGTCGAGCGCTGTACCCCCGAGACGGGACTCGGGACCGGCGAGATGACACGCATCTTCGCGGGCGCATCCCACCGCCAGTACGAACAACCGACCGGGTTGACGTTCCCCGGCGTGTTCGCGCTCCTGACGAAGCGACACATGCACGAGTACGGCACGACGGAAGAGCAACTCGCCGAAGTCGCCGTCAAAAACCACCACCACGGCCAGTCCAACCCGAAGGCACATTTCGGCCGCGACACCGACGTCGAGTCGGTGCTCGAAACCCCCATCATCGCGGATCCGTTCCACCTGATGGACTGCTGTCCGTTCTCCGACGGTGCATCGGCGGTCCTCGTCGTCTCGGACGACCTCGCCGACAGTTTCGCCGGTGAACCCATTTCCGTGACCGGCGTCGGACACCGAACCGACGCGGTGCCGCTCGCGGACAAGACGTCGCTTCCCGAAACCCGGGCGGCCCGCGACGCGGCCGCAGAAGCCTACGAACAGGCCGGAATCACCGCGGCCGACGTGGACGTCGCCGAGGTCCACGACTGTTTCACCGGGGCAGAGGTGCTGGCCATCGAGGCGCTCGGTCTCTTCGAGGACGGAACCGGCGGGCGTGCGGCGGCCGACGGCGAGACGTACATCGACGGCGAGATGCCCGTCAACCCGAGCGGCGGCCTCAAGGCGAAGGGTCATCCCATCGGCGCGACGGGGACCGCCCAACTCGTGGAGTTGACCGAACAGCTCCGCGGCGACGCCGCCGACCGACAGGTCGAAGACGCACGAACTGCAGTCGCGCACAACCTCGGCGGCGACGCCGCGACGACCGTCGTCACCGTTCTGGAGGCACGAGCATGAGCGGAGACCGAACGTCGGAATCGGGGCCGCTGACCTACGCCGACTGGCGGGACCGCCTCGAAGACGGCGAACTCGTCGGACTCGAATGCCGGTCCTGCGGGCACGTCACCGCGACGCCCAAACGCGCCTGCATCGATTGTGGCGACAGAATCCTCGATACATGCTCCCTGCCGACCACCGGCACCGTCCACAGCGAGACGACGATAACCGTTCCGCCGGTGGGATTCGAGGGGCCGTATCAGGTCGGCGTCATCGACCTCGGGGAGACGAAGCTCATGGGACGTATCCGTAGCGACGAGGGCGTCGAAATCGGCGCGTCCGTCGAGTTCGCGGATACCGTCGAACTCGATGGTATGCCAGCGCCCGTGTTCGAACCGACGGAATAGGACTGCTAGCCCTCATCGTTGACCTCAAAGAGATAGCGGCGTAGAGTTGATTCAATCGATCTCCGGGCGAAACCGTTCGTGGTACGTTACGGCATCGTGCCCCTTGTCGCCTTGGAACGGTTTAATGTGACCACCGACGATGTGAAGGGCGCCGTCGATTACGCCGTCCGCAGCACCCACCCGAATGTGTGAGGCCTTCGGGAGGTGCGTGTGGAACTCGTCGGTTGTCGGGTCGTAGCGGTGGCAGAAAACCCGATAGCTGTCCATAGTGTATTCCCCCCGCGTGAAGAGGCCGTGTGAGAGAAACACCTGCCCGTTGATGACGGGATTCGTGTTCGCTGAGTACATTCCCGGGAGCGGGGTTTGCTGCATCATCGTCACCTCGCCAGTGTCGGGGTCGATTCTGACGTTCGAGTCCGTCGGACCACTGTTACCGCGCCAGCCACCGATTGCGTGAATCGCTGGTCTGCCTTCGTCAGTAACCAGCGCGATAGACGGCCATCGTTTTGCTTCCGGCAATCGTGTAAAGTCGTCGTCCACGACCCGCCGGCGCTCGGGGTCGAACGTCCAAACGCGGTACTCGTCGTAGGCTCCCACGCTCCCGTACGGCGCACCGTGGTTCGTGGCGGTATCGCGGGTGCTGACGTCCGTTCCGCCGGAGACGCAGTAGATGAGGCCGTCTTCGGGATTGTACACTCCTCGCATCCCGAAATTTCGATACGGACAGCGACAGTCCATCGTTTCGGTCAGGTTCTCCCACCCGTCGCCGGGTCGGAACTCGAATATCTCGTTCGATGGCGGCTCGCCGGTTTCGTACGGACTGTCGGCGGGCGCACCGCCAAAACTGAAGAGGGCGTCCGCAGTGGCGACCCCGGCGTTTCCCCACAGTGCCCGTGGGAGGTCCGCTTCGCGTTTCCACTCCTTTCTTGTCGGATCGAAGGCGTACGTCCGTGCGACTGCGGCAAGCCCTTGGTCCGATTCGATACCGCCGAACACGTATAGCATTCCGTTAAGGACACCGCTCCCGACATCACTCTGTGGTGCCGGAAGCGGCGCAGCTGTGGACCAACCGAGACGGTTCGACGGCGTAGTCGTCGTTGTTTCCCCTTCCGTCGTGGTTGTTGTGGTCGTCCTTGTCTTTGTACTCGGGCCGTCTCGGCGTGCGGTGTTACAGCCCGCTATCCCGACAGTGACACCCGCCCCCACCGTTTGCAGGAAACGGCGTCTAGAACGCATCGGAATATACACCGGGCGGTGTGCATTGATGCTTTCGATTTCTTATCGATCTATTTGAAATTTATGCCAAAGCTGATGACCTGTGTTGATTTAACATTTGTATATCCACGATATCTGTATAGATATTACAGAACGACCCAACGACGTACGTACGGCCGATGACGGCGAGATGAAAGAATTACCGCTGAATTCCTTTCGGTTATCGGTCTTTTCCGCGACGAGGGACTCAGTCGATAATAGTGACCGCTATGGGTGGTGTCGCGTGACGTTCTCGTAATCCGCCTTAATCTCCTGCCGACCAAGATGCGTGACTTTATAGAACGTCTGGCGGCCGTCAGCACCCTCTGGGGCACCGGTTCGGGCGACGAGACCCGTGTCTATCAGTTCGCCCATATGGTGGGTCATGTCGAAACTCGCGTCGTCGATGGCGTCCGCGAGCGTCTTCCGCGAGAGCTCTTCGCGCTCGTAGAGGAGAAAGAGAATCGAATATCGCCGCGCGTCGCCGAGTGCTGCTTTTCGCGCCACGTGGTCGGCGAGCGTGTCGAAGCCGTCGTCGAACAGCCGTTGGTTCACGTAGCCTTCGATGTCCCGTTCGTCGTCCGGAATCGGCGTCGATTTGTCGGCCATGTTGAATGAACGTCGGACGGCGAGGACATCACCCTACCGATTACACAGAATATTTTCTTTGTTTTTGTATTTTATTTTCGGCTGTCGATACCGCCGTCGGTAGCTGTAACTTCCCGGCCGACGAGTTGCTCTCACTTGCTGGCTTCTACTAGCGGATTCCTCTTCGGCAGGTGTTCGGCTGTTGAGCGATCGATCAAGTTTCGATGAAACGAACGCCGCTGATAGCTGTCAGTGTAACAATCGACATACCAGTGGTGAAAATTATGAAGACATAGTGGTTTTAATATCGTCACTCAACTACATAAAAATGTGAGTGAGAGCACGAGTTGGACTCAAGCGTTTTTGAAGAATATAGTGGCCCTATTTATTTCGTTGCTTATCACAACTGTTGCAGTTGTTCCTTTCGAGAAGAGTCCTGAACCGGGAACCGTGCCTAGGCTGGTTATGGTTATCGTATTTTTCACTGTATTCACGCTTCTGTACTTGTGGGATTCTGGGTATTTAAGACGCTGAGGCGGTGGTGTAGAATATTCCCTCGCGTGATGTTGGGACTGATACTCTCGTTTCTGTGGTGGTAATTAGAACTGCAACGGCCAGACGAAGGCAGAGAGCGGTGGAGACGTGTACTGTAACCTTTCTCTGTCCCCGAACCCCGCGGGTCCGAGGCCGAAATCCTTGCAAACGCTTCAACGCCTCTCTCGTGAGTAGCTCACGAATTACTTCGTTTTATCATGACTGGACTTCCGGTGAAGTAGCCGATTTCTCGGCGCTACTTCGCCTTGAGGTTGTGCACCACGTCCAACCGCTCCACAACGTCAGCGGTCGGCTCGATCGCCTCTCGAATCGCGTCCGCTGGTTTGTACGCCATCGGCGCTTCGTCGCGCACCGACTCGACGACTGACTCGGAGTAGATGCCGTCCATCGCTTCGCCGAACTCGTCCATCGAAATCGTCTCGAAGGCGTCGCCGCGACTCATGGTCCGGCCCGCGCCGTGCGGGGCCGTCGAGTGGTACTCCTCGTTGCCCTTTCCGCGAGCGATGATGGAGCCGTCGGCCATGTTGAACGGGACGACAAGTCGCTGGCCCTCGCGGGCGGGCGTCGCGCCCTTCCGAATCGTCATGTCGCGGAAGTCGATGTAGTTGTGCGTCGATTGGAACCGCTCGACGGCTTCGACGCCGAGCGCGTCGCAGATGGCGTCGCTCATCAGTTCGCGGTTCCAGCGGGCGTACTGCTGGGCGAACAGCATGTCCACGTAGTAGCCGTGTGCCTCCCGCCCGTCCAGCCAATCGAGGTCGTCGTTTCGCTCTTCGTCGGGGCGCAGGGTCGACCCCGAGAGCGCGTCGAAGGCATCCTCGATGTCGCGACCGTCGAAGGCTTCTCGGACGCGCTCCGCTCGGATGTGCGATTCGCCCATACCGCCCGTGACCCACGTGAACAGCTCGCCGTCGCCGGTGGTTTCTGGGTCGAACTTGAGGAACTCCTCGTAGCCGTCCGGAATCGCGTCCCGGATCTGGTCGGCCGCGCGGTAGTCCGAGGCGCGCCCTTGCCAGTACTCGGCGACGGCTTTGCCGAGGTAGCGCGACCCGCTGTGGATGACGAGCCAGTAGTCGTCCGACTCCCGCCCGCGGGCGAACTCGACGAAGTGGTTGCCGCCGCCGAGCGTCCCGGCGCTCTTGATAACGTAGCCCATTCCCTGTCGTTGCCCCGAAAGGACGCGCTCACAGAGGGACTTGAAGTACGACTCGCCGTAGCCGTCGAAGTCGAACGAGATGGGGTCGATGTTCCGACCGAATCGTTCCCGGTACGCGGCGTCGAACCGCTCGAAAACCTCGTTCGCCCGTTCGAAGGGGAACTCGTTCACGAGGTGCGGTGCGTCGTCGTAGTCGTGGACCTCGCGGCCCATCGGAACGACGTCGCGGACCCGCCGCTCGCGCTCCGCGTGCGCGAGCGGGAGGTCGTCGCCGAGGTTCGTCGCGCACATTCCGCATCCGACGTCAACGCCGACGATGTTCGGCACCACGCGATCTGGGAGCGGCATCGTGAACCCGATGGGTGCGCCCGCGCCCCAGTGAGTGTCCGGCATTATTCGCACCGGTTCGGTGAACGCGGGGTGGTCGATGAGTTCCTGAATCTGGTTCAGGCAGCCCGATTCGACGAGGCGCTCGTCCTCGACCATCACGCGAGCGGTCGTTCGTGACCCGTTCAACTCGATAGGCATTCTCTGTCCGATTCGAGACGTCGAACCGCCATGAAGATAGCTGAGGTGTGTCAGCACTCCCCGTCCGCTTCGGAATTCGTCTCGTCCTCGTCTTCTTCGTACAGGTGGCACCCGACGTCCCGGCCGTCCACGCTCCTCCGTTTCGGATGCTCCGTCTCACACACCGTCGAGAACCGCTCTCCGAGCAGTTCCGCGGCGGCATCGACGTTCCCGTCTATCGCCGCTCCGATGGCGTTCGAAACCATCTCTTCCGCGCTCCGCTGGTCGAGCGTCGAGGGAATCCCGTACTCGCGCCGGATTTCGGACCGGAGGTCCGTTTCCGAAACGGTCTCCGTTCCATCATCGCCGCTCCCGTCGGCTACCCGCTCGCGGACGGATGTGAGCCCGAAATCGCTGTCCCTGAGCGCGACGCGCAACGAGAACACCGCGTTCCACGCCGATTGCGTGAGCGACCACCCTTCCGGTGGAACCACCTTCGGACAGCGGGTGTGGAACCGACACCCCGACGGCGGTGACGCCGGGTCGGGTACGTCGCCGGTCAACTCGACCATCTCGTTCCTGTGGTGGGGGTCGGGCCGCGGAACCGTGTCGAGTAGCGCCTTCGTGTAGGGGTGTTTGGGGTCCGCGAACAGGGATTCGGTTCGTCCGACTTCGACGGCTTCGCCGAGGTACATGACCACCACGCGGTCACAGAGTTGGTGGACGACGCTCATGTCGTGGCTGATGAGCAGAATCGAGAGGTCGAAGGCGTCCTGTAACCGCTCGATGAGCGCGAGGATTTCCGCCTGCACGGACACGTCCAGCGCCGAGACCGGTTCGTCCAACACGAGCAGGTCGGGATTCAGCGACAGCGCCCGTGCCAGCGCCGCCCGTTGTTTTTCGCCGCCGGACAGTTCGTGCGGGTAGCGCTCCCGCTTCGCCTCGGCGAGGCCGACGAGTTCCAGCAGCGTCGTAATCCGCTCCTCCAACCGCTCGTCGTCGGTGAGTCCGTGGGTGACCATCGGTTCCGCGATGGACTCGCCGATCGTCATCCGCGGGTCGAAACTGGACGCCGGATTCTGGAACACCATCTGTACCTGCCGCCGGTATCGTTTCGTCTCGCGCTTCGACAGCGACGCGACCGAGCGCTCTCGGAAACGTATCCGACCCTCCGTCGGCGCTTCGAGCGAGACGACGGTCCGGGCGACGGTCGATTTGCCACAGCCGGATTCGCCGACCAGTCCGAGCGTCTCTCCGCGGCGGAGTTCGAAATCGATGCCGTCGACCGCACGCACGCGCCCCGTTTCGCGGCTCAACACCCCCGAGGTGATGGCGTAGTGCTTTTTCAATCCCCGAACGGTGAGGAGGGATTCTTCGCTCGCGTTCGGTTCGTGTTCGGTCGCGTTCTCCTGTCTCATCGTTCGTCACCTCGGGGTGCCGTCGGCTCGGTTCGCGGTGTCGATTCATCGTCGTCCGCCGCCAGTCCGTCCGCCCCGGCGAGTTCGCTCGCGTCGTGGTCGTCGTCGTAGTAGACGCACGAGACGTCGTGATCGCTTCCGTCCACGGCGTACACGGGCGGTTGGTCATCCGTCCGGCAGTCGTCCGTCGCGTGCGGACACCGGGGGTGGAATCGACATCCTGCTGGCGGGTCGGTCGGGTCGGGAAGCGACCCGCCGATGGGTTCGGGCGTCGCCCCTCGCCGCGGGACGCTATCGAGCAGTGCGCCGGTGTAGGGGTGGGCCGGTCGGTCGAAGATGTCGAAGACGTTCCCGCGCTCCATCACCTTCCCGGCGTACAGCACGACCACGCGGTCGGCGATTTGGGCGACGACGCCGAGGTCGTGGGTGACGAACAGGACCGCCATATCCCGCTCCGCTTGTAGCGTCTGGAGCAGGTGGAGAATCCCGGATTGGGTCGTGACGTCGAGCGCCGTCGTCGGTTCGTCGGCGACGAGTAGGTCGGGGTCGCACGACAGCGCCATGGCGATGACGACCCGCTGTTTCATCCCGCCGAGAACTCGTGGGGATACTCGTCGAACCGTTCCGCGGGGTTCGGGATGCCGACCCTATCGAGGAGTTCGACCGCACGCCGCCGTGCGCGCTTTTTCGGAACGTCTCGATGGAGTCGAATGGCCTCCACGAGTTGGCTTCCCACTGTATACACCGGGTCGAGCGCGTCTTGCGGGTTCTGGAAGACGTACGCGATGCGGTCGCCCCGAATCGAATTCAGCGTTCCGTTCCCGACCGACAATAGGTCGGTCCCGTCGAACGTCACCGTCCCGGAGAGTCGCGCCGGTGGCGTCGGAACGAGCCGCGTCAGGGATTCGCACGCGACGGTCTTCCCGGACCCGCTCTCGCCGACGAGACAGACCGTCTCGCCGCGATTCACGTCGAACGAATCGCCGTCGAGCGCCCGAACGAGGCCGCGGTCGGTGTCGAACGTCACCCGAAGGTCGTCAACCGAGAGGAGCGGGGCCATCTACACGTCACCTCGCGGGTCGAACGCGTCGCGGAGCGCGTCGCCGACGATGCTCAGTGCGACGACGGTGGCGACGAGCACGACGACCGGAACCGTCCATATCCACCAGACCTGCATCGGTTCCGTGTAACTCTGCGCGTTGAGACCGACCGATATCGTCTCGCCGAACGAGGGCATCCACCGACCGATGTCCCCGATTTCGATGAACGTGAGCGCCGTTTCGAGGAGGACGAGCTGTGGAATCTTCTGGGTCGTTCCGATGAGGACCGTGTTCGAAACGTTCGGGAGGAGGTGTTTCCGAAGGATGGTCAGCCGACTTACGCCCGCGCTTCTCGCCGCTTCGATGTACTGTTCCTCCCGACGTTGGATGACTTCGCTTCGGACGAGGCGAGCGACGTTCCCCCAGTTCAGGAGGCCGAACACCACGACGAACGCAAAGAGGCTCGGCCCGGTGAGGAAGACGAGGATGAGGTAGACGACGAACGCCGGAACGGACTGTTGGACGTCCACGTACCGCATGAGAACCGTATCGATGGCCCCACCGCTGTAGCCCGCGACGAGGCCGACCGCCGTCGCCAGCGGTATCATGAACACGGCGGTGATGACGGAAACTTGAAGACTCACGTGCATTCCCGAGACGACGAGCGCAACCATATCCTGTCCCAGCGCGCTCGTTCCGAGCGGGTAGGTCAGCGACCCCTGACAGTAGCCCCCGACGGTGTGACCGATGCAGTTGGCCGTGACCATTCCCTCCTTGGCGCTGAAGAGGAGCGGTGGCTGACGGGCCGCGTGGATGTGGGGTCGCGGCCGTCCCATCAACGCCGGTCCGACCAGCGCGAGGAGGACGAAGACGACCAGATACGCGAGACTGATGACGGCCACCCTGTTGGTCCGAAACCGTCGCCAGTGCCGTCGATTTTTCGCGGAGTTTCGGAACATGGGTGGAACGGCGAAACAGACGAGAACGAGCAGACTCACCCGGAACAGCCACGTCAACTTCGTCGGTTCCCACCAGTAGATGATACCGACGTGGTGCGAACTCGTGTAGCGATAGAGCAACACCAGACCGGCGAGTCCGACGACGAAGGCGACGAGCCGCCACGGAATCGTCCGTCCAGTGCCGTCGAGCCCGTCCCAGTCGATGGATTCGAGCGGCGTTTCGCTCGTTGGTGAGGCGGTGTCGCTGCTCACGAATCGTCACCGTAGGGGGGAGAGATTAAAATCGGCGAGCGGGTCGTGGACGATGGCATAACCGTACTACGCCATGGTATTTATCCCCACGAGAAAAAGATACCGAATCAACACGTTTGCCGCTCCACAACTATTATATCGCTATCACGTAATCGTTCGATGTCGAACACAATGAGTCGCCGCTCTTACGTCGTCAAACGGGTCGCGCTCTCCGTTTTTGCCCTCTATCTCGTGTTGTCCGTCACGTTCGGGTTCATCGCCCTCACCGCCGACCCCGGCGTCGCCTTCGTCGCACACGGAGCGTCACGACAGGCCGCCAGCGAACGGGCGAACATGTCCGAACGCGAGCAGATGGTCCAGCAAGCCATCGCCGAGTACAAAGCCGAGCACAACCTGAACAAACCGATTTGGCGGAGTTACGTGGACTGGCTGGTCGATATCACGACGCTCGATTGGGGGCGCTCGTACTCGGCTTAACGGGACGCCCGTGCTGACGGTTCTCGGGCAGGCGATTCCGGCGACGCTCACGTACGTCGTTCCCGCGATGCTGTTCGCGCTCGTCGGGGGTATCGGCTTCGGCGTGTACGCCGCGCTCAATCCCGGGACGGCGCTCGAACGAGTCGTGACCGGCGGGTCCTACCTCGGCTTCGGGATTCCGAACTACTGGCTCGCAGTCGTCGCCGGGCTCGTCGGCGTTACCGCCTTCGCAACTCGATTCGCCCCGCCGGACATCGTACGGAGCGCGCTCCCCGCGGTTATTTTGGGGACGAGTC
>NZ_MEIH01000068.1:0-30879 GCF_001723155.1 Haladaptatus sp. W1 | reverse complement strand
TGAACGTCTGGTACTGGGGTGCGAACGGGCAGTCCGAGGAACTGTTCGCGGGCGGCCCGAGCACGACGACGTCGTTCGCCAACGCCACCGTCGAGACGAATACCACGTACCGAGACGGGCAGTGGACGCTCGTCGCCGAACGAGAGCTTCGGACCGGCGCGGTGAACCGAACCGCGTTCTCGACCCGACAGAACGTCGACGTCGCGTTCGCCGTCTGGAACGGGTCGAACATGGAGCGGTCCGGTCGAAAGGGCGTGAGCGAGTGGCACCACCTCGCGTTCAGCTCAGAGTCGGGCGGCGCGCCGTTCGAGACGCTGCTCTGGACCGTCGCTGGACTCGCCATCGTCGTCGTCGTCCTCGTCACCGTTTCTGCCGTTCGGAGGACCTGATAGTATGACTGACACCACAGACCACACGCTCGCCGACGGCGAGCGACCGCAGGAAGGCGGCGTCGTCATGGACTGGCTCCGAGACGAAAGCATCGAAACCAGCGCGGCAGCGCGCGGTGGCGTCTACGCCCTCCTCGCGCGCTCGTTCATCGACCCGGACGGTGAGTTCTACGCCGCCCTCGCGGACGGTCGGCTCAACGCGCAACTCCAGTCGTTGCTCGACGCGAGTGGGTTGTCGGTCGACGCGCCATCATTGACGACCGACGACGACCACGACATGCTCGCGGCGCGGTACAACGACCTGTTCGTCATCGGCTTCTCCGAAGTGCTCGACCCGACGGACGGGACGGTATCCTCACAGGATCCGCCGGTCCCGCTGTACGAATCCACGTATCGGTCGGAGGTTTCGTGGAACGACGTCAACCTCGATCTCGCACGGGCGTACGAGTATTTCGGCGTGGACGTGGACGAATCGGACCGTGACAACCACGACCACATTCGGTTCGAACTCGAGTTCATGGGGTATCTGTGCCGCCGAGAGGCCGCCGTCGACGCCGACGTGGCTCGTGCTCGTCTCGATTTCCTCGACAGGCACCTCCGCGTTGCCGCGAACGGTGTCGCAGACCGACTGGCCGACGAGCCAGGAACCGGGTTCTACGGCGCGGTCGCGACGCTCCTCGAACGGTTCACCGAAGCCGACACGGAGGAGTTGGCGGCACGCCTCGACGGAGGAGGAGGATGAGCGGCCGAACCGAACGCGGCGGGGTGGAATCGCTCTTGCAACCAGTCGGCGACCGCATCCGAGCGGTCGCCGACCGCTCGCCGCTGTCAGCCGACGTGGCTGCTGGCATGCTCGCGCTCACCACCGCCGGAGCCGCAAGCGGGATTCGAATCGGGCGGAATGCGCCCACGTCGTTGCCCGCCGTCGTCGGCGAGATGACTCCGACCGTCGAGATGATGGCGCTCCTCGGTCCGGCGTTCGCGGCGTTCGTGCTTGCGCTGGCGTCCGAGACCGAACTCGAACGAGCGGGCTTCCTGTTCGTCGCGGTGTTCGGTGCGCTCGCGGCTTTCACCCCGGCAGTAGCGATTCCCGCACTGGTCGCCATCGTCGGCGGTAGCGGCCTCGCCGCCACCGCCCGCCTCGGCCACCCACAGGGGTATCGAGCGATTCGTCGCACGGTCGTCGTGCTGAGCGTCCTTTCCGCGGTCGTCGTGTCGCTCGGAAGTGCGACGGGCGTGCTCCCCGCTCGCTTCCGACCAGCGGGTTCGACGCTCGCGTTGGTCGGTCTCGCCTGCACGCCGGTTTTCACCCGGCCGCGCTGGCCCGACTGGGCAATCGGCGGTGCGGTCGGTGGCCTCCTCCTGAACGCGGGACTCGACGCCCCGTTCGTGACCGGTGCTGCGACGCTCGTCGGCCTCGCGGCCGTCGGCACTCCGTTCGCCGTCACGGTTCTCGGCGTCGCGGCCGGGACGGTCACCCTGTCGAGTGGACTCCGCTCGCAACGTCCCGCCAGCGGGCTGGGAGCGGGACTGTTGCTCGTCGCTGGCGTTCCGGCGACGATTCCCCGAGCGATTGCGGTCGTGCTCGGAGTGGCGCTCATCGCCCGATCCGTAGGAGGTGACGCACAGTGAGAGACCCCGAGGAAGCGACCGACGGACCAACGGACCCGCAAGTCCACCCCGAACAGAGCCCCGGTTTCGGTGAACACCCGGAAGGGTTGTCCGACATCGAAGTGAGTCGTGACGTCACCATCGGCGAGGCGTCGAAGCGGGAACTCGCTGCGAGCGACGTCACGCCCCTGGTGGCCGAATCGGTAGCGACGAAGCTAGAAACGCTCACGAGCGGTGATGCGGTGGAACGGCGGCGCGCAGCCCTCGCACTCGGGGAGGTGTCCTGCTCGGACCTCGTCGTGGAGACGCTGTTGCGGGCCGGGCGACTCGACGACGAGGCCGACGTCCGGCAGTTCGCCGTCGAATCCCTCGCGAAACTCGGCGGGGAACGAGCCGAGGAGGGTGCCATCGCCATCAGCTACGACGACGACCCGTGGGTTCGGGCGGAGGCGTTCGTCGCCCTCGACCGACTCGACAGCGACGCCCACGCCGACCGTATCGAGGAGGGACTCGCCGACGACCACCACGCCGTCCGTCGCAACGCGGCGATTTCGCTGTTCAAGCTCCGTGGCGAGGATTCGCTCGAACACCTCCTCGAACTCGCTGCCGACCCGAGCGAACGCGTTCGAGAGTGGGTCGCACACATGCTGGGCGGCATCGACGACGACCGAGCGACGGCCACCCTGGAGGCGTTCGTGAACGACGCCGACGAACCGGAAATCGTGCGGAACACTGCCGCACGAGCACTCACCGTCGACCCGGGAACGTTCCGCCGACAGTTCGGTGGCCCGCTCGATGAGATGACGACCGAACTTCCCGGCGAAGACGTGTTGAACCGCCGACCGAACTTGTGACGACTACCGAAACATGTCTCAGAATCACTCGAATCTCACGGACCGAATCGAAGCGGAGTTACGCAAGGTCAGAGACCCGAACCTCGACCTCGACGTCTTCGACGCCGGAATCGTCGAGAACATCGCGGTCGAAGACGGCGACGTGACCGTCGAGGCCGACCTTTCGGACTTCCGACCACAGGAAAGCGACGCCCTCATCTCGACCGTTCTGCATGCCGTCTCCTCGGTCGACGGGGTCGACAGCGCACACGTCGAACACGCCGCACCCACGACTGAAGGCCGGGTGACCGGCGTCGCGGACGTGGATACCGTCATCGCCGTCGCGAGCGCGAAGGGAGGCGTCGGGAAGTCCACCGTCGCCGCCACCCTGGCGTGTGCGCTCGCGGACACGCGGAATGTCGGCCTCTTCGACGCCGACATTCACGGCCCGAACGTTCCCTCCCTCCTCGACGTCAGCGGCCCGGTGTACTCGGACGACGACGGCAATCCGCTGCCGATAGCGACGAACGGCCTCGAAGTCATGAGCATCGGCCTCATGGAAGACGGTGCGCCACTGGCGTGGCGGGGGGCGATGGCTCACGACGCGCTCACCGAACTGTTCGAGGAGACGGCGTGGAAGGACCGAGACACGCTCGTCATCGACCTCCCGCCTGGGACGGGTGACGTCGTCTTGACGACGCTGCAAGAAGTTCCCGTCGACGGCGTCGTCTTCGTGACTACCCCGTTCCACGCCGCCGTCACGGACACGGAACGGAGTATCGCACTTTTTCGAGAGAACGATGTACCAGTGCTCGGAACCGTCGTGAACATGGAAACGTTCACTTGTCCGAGTTGCGGTGACGACCACTCGTTGTTCCCCGACCACTCACCCCTCGACGGCCTCGACACGCCGATTCTCACGCGACTGCCGTTCACCAGCGACCTCCAGACGACGCCGAAACCCGGCATCGTCGCGGACGAGACGCGCTCGCTCGCGGAGCGCGTCGAGTCGCGACTGGACGAAATCTGGCGCGTCTCGGTTCCGGACGACGCGGTCGACCTCCGAGACGTGCCGCCGAGCGAACGTTACGACCGGGTAGAGACGGCGTTCAGCGACTGCCGACCCGGCGAGGAGTTCGTCCTCGTCAGCGACCGCGACCCAGCGCCCGTCCGGGGCTATCTCGCAGACCTCGCCGATGTTTCGACCCCTAGAGAGGCATTCGAGCAGTTCGACGTGAAGCGGCCGAACCCGAAGACGTGGATACTCCGGACGCGATACCCGACGCAGTGACCTCGCGGGCGATTACGTCGAGTTCTTTTCCTCCGCCGTGACGGCTTCGTACACCGTCTGCCGGTCGCCGAAATAGGCGGGTGCGTCGTTGTCGGCCTCGAATGTGACCACGCGGTCCATCTCCATTCGTCCGTCTTCGATCTCGGAGTCGGACTCTGTGGCCAGCTCGGTACATCCGACGACCAACTCCTCGAAGGCAGTGATTCGTGCCTGCTTGGCTTCCACGAGCGTCTGCTTTTGTTCGACGGTGGCTTCTCGTTCTTCGAGCGTCGTGACGTCGACGAGCATGTCGCGGTCGGCGACGTGGCCGTCCTCGATCACGTCGGTGACGTCTTGTACTGGGGCACAGGGAACCTTGCCTTCGAGCGCGGCGCACACGTCGTCTGCGGTGTATTCGGCCGTCCACGCGCCGTGTTGTTCCGCGAGCAACTCGCGGTGTTGCAGTCGGTCACCGGTGGTGGGGTAGTCGGCGGCGAGGTCGGGACGCTCCATCGCCTCGCAGAGCGGCGTCCAGTGGTTGTCGCCGAAGGCGGCGATGACGACGTAGCTGTCGGTCGTTTCGAAGGCGTTGTAGGGAAACAGCGTCGGGTGGGAGTTCCCGCGACGGTCCGGTATCTCGCCCGTGTAGGAGTGCTGGTAGACGGTGCGCTCGCACAGGGATTTCATCGAGTCGTACATCGCGGTGTCGACGTATTGACCCTCGCCGGTTCGGTCGCGGTGGTGGAGTACGGCGAGGATACCGATGGCGTTCAGGGTCGCAGTGAACAGGTCGTCGATGCCCGGGCCGACCTTCGTCGGCGGGCCGTCTTCCCTCTCGGTGATTTGCATACTACCATGGGAGACGCGAGTATTATCGTCAGATCCCCGATCGAACCTGATACAGGGAGTGAGCGATTCCTCGATGAAACAGGGATCTACACCACTAAGAGTGGATTCATCAAGCAGGAAGGGGGCGTGTTAAGCACATATATGAGTGCTTCCAACAAGATATATGAGCTATGGCGCCGAATTGATAGTCATGACCGAGGATGGGACACCGGCGTCTAACGCAGGTGAACAGTGGCAGGCCGATCGGACGACGTTCCAGCGGGTGTATGATATCCTCGTTGGAACGTACGATCCAGCGTCGGCACAACAATTTGCCGAGTGGGCCGACTGTTCTGAAAACGGTGCCCGGCAAGCACTTGAGCAGTTGTCGGAGATGGGGATTGCCGAACGAACCGACACGCGACCAGCGATGTATCAACGTAATCCCTCGTACTTCCGCTGGAAGCGTGTAGAACAACTAGCTCGTGAACACACGTCGAGCGACCTTCGCGCACGAATCGATGACCTCATCGAGGAGGATCAAGCCTACCAAGCAGAATATGGCGTCCCCGACCCGGATGCAGTGATCACTCCTGACGATGCGGTTGATAATCATGAGACGTTACACGAACGCTTGGATGACCTCACAGAGTGGCGAACGATTCGTCGCGACATCGCCGTCCTCAAGCGGGCAGTCCAGCGAGCTGAGTCGACATTAGATGACCGAATGCAGGCCTGATCCGTGACAGAACGACCCGAAGGCCAAAGCGGGCCACTTGATATTCCAACACTTACTGTGCTTGCACAACGGGCAGCCACGCATCCACTGGTCAGTGACTGGCAGTTCCGGCCGGATTCGATCACACCGCGCGTTCTCGAATTGCAAGTGGATTCAGAGCAGTATCCACCGTCAGTTCAGGATGTCCGCGTCGATATTCGGTGGTTCGAAGGAGGGAACTATTCAGTCCATTACCTCGAGAGATGCGCAGGCGAGACGTGGCAATGCCGATGGGACCGACACCCCAAACCAAACGCACCGAAAGAACACTTCCATCCACCACCGACTGCAGAAGACATCGTTGAACCCTCACCGCTGGATGCCGATCACCACCTGGGTGTTCTTTTTGGTGTCCTCGACTGGATTGGTGAGCGAGTGCAAAACCACCACGATACATAAACAATCGGTACGCCACCTTGGCATATCAGCAGTTGGTAATCAATCCGACTGTATTTCTGGGACCCTCGAAAGCCCCCGCATGATCGACAGCTGTGCCTCGCTGCTTCTCACTGCGTTGTGGTGCTTATGTCGGCTTGCATGGCGAGCGCACGGCCCCTTTCAATCCCACCCGGTTCGGGTAATCGAACTGGCAACCTCACTGTTTGACTGGTGATTCTCTCCGGTTCGCCCCGCTCGCCGCGTGCCGCCTTCCGGTGAGCACAGCTCACCGACGTCCCACTCACTGCGTTCGCGGGATCTCCGCGTCGCTCGCGACCGACCAGTCCGGGCATGCGGCCTCCGGCCGTTCCGGGCATCTGGTTTCGACGCCAGCACCAAGCGCACTTTCGGTTGCGTCTCCCGCTGGTCGACGGACACGAAACCGGCTTGTGTGCTGGCCGCTCGCGTCGGGCGGGTCGCCGCGCGGTGCTGGTACTGTCCTTTCTATGGCGCGCTCGCTTCGCGCCCACAGGATGCTCGCGAAGGCGCAAGCGAGCGCGCGGGAGAATGGATGCGTTGTGCAGTGTAGAGACGTGACTTGTGTAGGAGTGAGTGTCGGAAAAGACGCGGTTGTGGACGCGCCTTCGGGACAAGATTCCCAATGAGCAGTAAATACACTATCGAGAAAGGAGTTTCGGTTGACGAACAGGCAATTGAATGTGACGAAGAGCGATTCGAGCGGGTTGAAGAAGCACCCGAGCTGCGGCCGTCGGTCGAACAGACGATCCAAGGGAAGGTAGATACGAATCATCCCGATGGGGTTGGACGTGGACTGACGTTGGCGGCAGAAGAGCGGTTGGTGGCACGAGAGACAGAAATCACACGAACGCGAGAGCGGTGGGATCGATCCCAAGATTCGAAGCGGGAAGCACAGTGTCGGCGAGTGGCGGAAGCAGTGAGCCGAGAGCGGCGCTGTGCGTTCCAAGAGCGAGCGGCAAGTGTGGATCCGTGGTGTGACCCAGAGAGAAGAGACCCTCGTGAAGAGTTGGCACAAGAGCAGCTGGCGGCGGTGAACAAACAAGCGATGCGATTGGCGACAAAACTCGAGGGGTGGTCGCGGGCAGCGATCAGCCGGCGATTGGCTGAACGCGTCGTGAATGGGACAGGCGTGATGAGTGCAGTCGTCGGGGTGTACGAGGAATTGCGGACGGCCCCTGGGCAGGTGATTCCGATCGCGGATGTGCAGGACGTGAATCGGAAGGAAGTGAGCATCGAAGGACAAGTTACCCAGCTTTGGACACCTAGGAGTCCGAAGATTCAACAGGTTGGACTGATCGAAGACGACAGTGGTCGTCTCAAATTCACTGTGTGGCGTGCGTCGCAGAAGACAATGGTTCACGAAGGAGAGACTGTACAATTGCGGTCAGTCGCAAAGAACTGGTACGACGGGCGCGTCTCGGTGGCAGTGACTGGCTGGAGCGGTATTCACAGTCCCGAGCGCGGTCGCTGGTGGGAGTAGCCGGGGAGTGTAGGCTTCTTTTTTATTGTGTGCCGAACCAACCCAGACCCCGCCACCCCACCCTCCGCTCCGTGCTCGCGTCGCTGTGCGCGCAGCCACGACCGACGTAATAGTTCGTTGCGTTCTGCACTAGCAGGAGATAGTCAAATCCGGTGAATGCCGAGCGACTGTCCAGTGTGCTGTGACAAGGTTGAACTGGAGTGGTTGCGGCCAATGGACTGTCTTCCGTGAATCAGCAGTGAGACTGTCAGTGGGAGTGAGATAGTGGGACTGTCGATGAAATCCCAAATGATTGTGGAAGGAGAGAGCGTCTCCCGGTAGTGTACGGCTGATTTACTCCGGAACTATGGTGTGGTAATAGTGGGCTGTCAGGCTGGTGCTGGTTGACTGTGCTGTTGGAATTCACTTGCACGACGGGGTGGTTCACGTCAGAGTGGGCACTGTTTCTGCTTGGCCGACTGTCCTCCGGTCGGATAACAGTATCTCACAACAGCGGCGCAAAGGACAGTAGAGGAGACGAAAAACAGAGTCATTTTTTATCATGTTTCTCGCCAAGTCAACAAAACTCCTTTACAAAACCCACACTAATGGGTAGCAACGAGAGCCGAGCGCTCTATACAACACTATGCAAGGACAAAATCAACAGCAGGCATATGATCGAGGCACGTCAATTTTCTCCCCGGATGGTCGACTCTATCAAGTTGAATACGCCCGCGAAGCGGTCAAACGGGGCAGTGCCTGTGTCGGCATTCGGACGACTGATGGTGTGGTGCTCGCAGCAGAAATCATCACCCGATCACCGCTGATGGAATCATCGTCCGTCGAAAAGCTCCATAAGGCCGACACGCACATCGGGGTTGCATCTGCAGGCCATGCTGCTGACGCTCGCCAACTGGTCGACAAAGCACGGCAGCATGCACAAGTTGAGCAATGGCGGTATGATCAACCAATTAGTGTCGATACGCTCACCACCGCAGTCTGTGATGATATCCAAGAATATACGCAGAAAGGTGGCACACGGCCATTTGGTGTCGGGCTTCTTATCGGTGGAATTGACGAAGACGAACCGCGACTCTTCGAAGTTACGCCGGCTGGGACAACGTTCGAATGGAGGGCAACTGCAATTGGTGCGAAGAGTGAGGGCCTGCAAGCCACTCTCGAAGAACAGTATAAGGACAATCTATCGCTTGACGATGGCATTCAGGCAGTTCTTCGGGCGCTTGATAGCGTGAAAGACGATGAGCTCTCAGCAACGGACGTCAGTGTTGCAACCATCGACACGGATTCAACCCGGTACAAGAGCGTCGAAGAGGAAACAGTTGCAGAACACCTTCGTGGCCTTTCACCGGCTGATGAGTGAACATAGGTAGTAGATCAATCTGGAAATACAATTTTCTCTCACGGGTTCTTCCATGAGTTTTTTGGACAGCATGTAGGCGACGCTTTTGAGGATCGTTTGTGGTTCGTATGAAATACTAACCACCACAGGCTCTAAACGTGAACCAGGAGCGAAAGCAAGGGCTCAAACAGAAAGCAGCACCCCGTGAAAATCTTCCTCGTATCTTCTCCTTATCGCGAGAACTACTTAAATGAGAATTGGTTACTGGCCGTCGCCCTCCTCGACATGGAGTGATCCACCGTACTCACCACAACTGTATTGCTCGGGGTTACGAACGGTCTTCGAGCGTCGATACCGGGCACTCCGACCGCCGCAGCCCTCGCACACCAGCCACCACTTTGGCGCGGTGAAGCGCTCGCAGTGCTACGAGGTATCGAGGGAATCGGGTGAACGTCACACCGTGGTCAGCTTCACCGAACTCGTGGTACTACCAGGTGTGGAGCAACTTACTAGCGCACCCAGAGTTCAGTAGTAAATTACTAGCAAGAGATCTTTTTCAGGCAGAAACTACGAATAGATCGCTGCCAGTATAACTAACTATGAAAGGTGCGTACCTGAACTGCCGAGTAGCACTTCGAACGGGGATGATCGGCATTAAAAGCTCGGCGCTCGGGACGGTGGCACTATTTCCAGATTGACGACCACCTCTCGAGTTCATTCGGTTTCATGGAATTTGGTCGACAATTGACAAGGATTGTATCGTACCGAACAGAGGGTCGTACTTCGTGACCCCTGCCTGTCATTGGGCTGGGTGTGAGACCTTTCAGTCGATCGCTTCGACCGGCAGATCCAGGAAGTGCTCGGTCGCGACGTCGATGAGTCCGAAAGTATCACCGCAGTATTACCCGATCGATAGGAGAGTGGGATTAAGGCTGTGAAGAGCTGTGGTCGGCGAAACCCGTTGTGATTTCTTATCATATGAGAGTAATCCGAGATCAGCAAAGAGTGGAATATCAATGTGGTATAACCGAGCCCGAACCCGTTTTTTGTTGACAGTCTCTAATTGGCAGTGATCAGTACTAGCTATCTCTCTCACCAGAGCCTCTGTAAGCTCGGAGAGGGAGACTGAGCCGTGATCTCGTACCTGCGCAAGGAGAACCCGGCGGTGGTAAGGGGCTACAGCGGCTTCGATATGGTTTGCCATGAGTTCTCTCGTCTGGGTAGGGACTCAGGAGTAATATCGAAAGAGCCGAACAGTGTTGGTACTTTCAATAGTAAGGTTGAACACGGGTGGTACGTATGCGAGAGGTGCGACATGGTGGCGAACCCGGATGTGAATTGGTCTGTCTGTGCGCGGTTCTGTGCCGTCTCGTCAGCTTCAAGCACTGCAGAGTTACTCCATTAGGTATCTTCTTGGAGTTTACTGCGCTGGATTTTCCCCGTCACTGTCGTTGGGAATTCTTCAACGAACTCAATAGCCCGCGGGTACTCGTACTTTGCCAACCGCTCTTTGACGAATGCCGCGATATCCTCTCGCAAGTCATCGGATGGTGTTTGACTGCTCAGCAATTTCACATACGCTTTGATAATCTGCCCACGTCCATCGTCTTCGACACCTACAACTGCAGCATTCTCGACAGCTGGGTGTTCAACTAACGTATCTTCAACTTCTGCCGGACCAACACGGTAGCCAGATGTGATGATGACGTCGTCTGTGCGCGATTTATACCAGAAGTAGCCATCGTTATCTTTTTCTGCCAGGTCACCTGTGAGCATCCACTCTTCGACGAACGTGTTATCCGTCTTCGTCGGATTGTTCCAGTACTCTTTAAACATGACCGGGTCGTTTGAGGGCAATTTCTCCCACCTTCCCTATACGGATGAGTACTGCTGTGTAAAACTGGAACCAACAGTGGTTGTCCCAATAGAGAGGAACACAAATGACCGATACAATCGATTCCTGGAGGTATGGGAAACCACAACATGAGGTTCAGTCGACTCCACTAAACGAACAACAGTTCTATGGTGAGCCCCAGCACGAAATACCGGGTCCAACCAACATCGAACTTCGAGAGTCTGTTACGTATCTCCTTCTCTGGGAATACTACGCGGAGAAACAGCGACAGCAGGAAATCAGAACAAAACGTCCGATACTCTACTCACGATAGCCAAATGGGATCGTCACCAAAGCGATGGATACCAAACTGGGGTATACTCCTCTAATTCCTCCACAACAGCCGATTCGCGCGACCTAGGCGGCGAGAGCATACGTATCATGCTCTGAGAGCCGTACTTCCCCACGAAAGGACAGCTAGTAATCATACAGAGATCTTAACCGCGTAGGAACAGTTTATAAATAAAGACATGTTACGTCCCAACCATCGGAATAAGCGCGATACGACGACGGAGCGGAGTACAGATGAACGAGAGGGCGTACAAGACTGTCCCGAGTGTGAATCAAACACACTTCGTACGAGCGCAGATGGCAGTGAAATTGTCTGTGAGAATTGTGGTTTGATTATCGAAGAGGAGTCGATCGACCGTGGGCCGGAGTGGCGGGCATACACACATCGAGAACATCAGAACAAGTCTCGAGTCGGCGCGCCAATCACCCAAACGATGCACGATAAAGGTCTCACCACAACTATCGATTGGAAAAACACGGACGCATCCGGTCACTCGCTCTCCGCTAAAGTGAGAAACACGGTGTGACGTGGAAGTCCTACGAGCCACCCTCGGAACAGAACAACGGGAATGCCCGACGCAAGCGACTCTACATCGATCTCGACATGTGGGACGACAACTGACAATCCCGTTCAACCCGTGACGGTCAGCACAAGGATTCGACTCCCTCGGCGAGTCCTTACCCGATTCGGTGCGATGAGCAACTTTCCTGGGAAACCGGGAAGGGGGTGGACTCGTTCACCTGCTAAGCTGCACACAGCAGGTGGGTGAACTGGTTCATCACCCCAATCGGGTCTCATCCGCCACGAATACAGCCGAAGAAACCACCATCATGGCTGACGGTTGAGCACCTCCGGCGGACGGAGGTGAGAAAAACGATTCGACTACTGGAAAGTAAACTTGTTTTTGTGGTGTTTTTGCGGTAGAAGGCTGCTCTTCACCGTCTGCTGGAGAACCGTGTTACACTCGGTGGAGGGATGAACGAGTTCACCACTTCCGTATGTAGACACCAGGAACGGCCACGATTGGTCGAGGAAACCATACCCTCACGAACGTCTAAAGAAATGTGAATATCGTTGTACGCTTCGAGGGCTTCCAGTACCGATTTTCAGGACTGGTCATCGTCTTTTCCTAACGCCGTGATGATACACATGTAAAAAGTTAAAGATAACGAATTTGTGGACAATTTTTATATACTAAGTCGTTGTCAAACCAACCGACGATATTCCAAAGATAGCAAATGAAGAGGGAGCATCGCTGAATTTTACAAACTACAATATCAGCAAAATGACTATAAATGACAGAATACCTAAAAGAAACGGAATACCTGAGCGGAAATACGTGCGTCATCACTGGTGCTTCACGAGGAATCGGAGCGGAAATCGCAAGAGATCTCGGTTACCACGGCGCAAATGTCGTTGTGAACTACCGATCTTCTGAAAGCGAGGCGCTTGAAGTTACAGAGGAGATCAAAGCCGAAGGAGGTAGTGCAATCCCTATACAGGCAGATGTGACCAACAGAGAAGAAGTCGATGAGATGGCAGAACGCGTCCGTGACACGTTTGGTTCTGCTGATGTGCTAGTAAACAATGCAGGAGTCACCGTGGATCGAACATTCAAGAATATGACGCCTGAGGACTGGAATCACGTCGTCAACGTCAACCTCGGCGGCGTTTTTAATTGTACGAAAGCCTTCTACGAGGATATCAAAGAATCGCCACAAGGACGCCTCATCAACATCTCTAGCGTCGTTGGGCAACAGGGCAATTATGGCCAAGCAAACTACGCAACCACGAAAAGTGGAATCTTTGGCTTTACTCGAACACTTGCTCTCGAATTAGCAAACTCGGGATCGACGGTTAACTGTGTGGCTCCAGGATTCACGAAGACGGACATGCTCGCAGATGTCGACGAGGAAATACAGGACAAGATCCGTAATCGAATTCCGCTCAATCGATTTGCAGAAGTTGAAGACGTCTCCGGCGTTGTTCGGTTCCTGGCGAGCGAAGAGTCATCATACATGACCGGCCAAATCCTCGGTATCAACGGCGGCATGGAGTGGTGAACAGACAGAAAATTAACACAGTTTCACGGAGAAACCTCGAGATGACCGTGTCTTTTTCCGTTTTAGGTGAAAGCAGGCGGGACAATAGAGCCTACGTCTTCAAAAGTACCCACCAATTGAAGTGCAATCGAGGTGATAGAGAGGATAGCGATGTACGAAAGCATACTCGTGCCGACTGATGGAAGCAAAGGGGCAAACCGGGGAGTGGAACACGCTATCGATCTGTCCGAAAAATATGATTCGAAGCTTCACACACTTTTTGTCGTCGATGAAGGAATCTATGGAGAGACACCAGCCATGAGCAGTGAGGAACTGTTTCTTGAACAAATCCAAACGAACGGGGAAGAGTTACTCGAACGAGTCGTTTCGAAAGCCGGTAAAAGGGATTTGGATACGACAGCCGAATGTCTCAGAGGAGTTCCGTACGAGGAAATCATAAAGTATGCGAATGGAAATGATATCGACTTGATCGTGATGGGAAAACACGGTATCTCAGCACACGGATCGACCCACGTTGGAAGCACCACAGAACGAGTAATGAGATCCTCGGAGATTCCTGTTTTCACCGTTTGAGTCTGAAATCCGATAGAGTTTCAATCGACTTTCCGAGGCAGGATTACCTGGACGCCTCTACTTGAGTCGCCTCATTGACCCACTTGCGCACGGTTGCTTCAGAAATGTCAGTTTCTTCTGCAAGGCGATTTACATCGGCGTTTGCGAGCGTCGCCGGGCTTTCGATACCGGCGTCCCGCAATCGTTCAGCATACGCCGAACCAATCCCGGGAATGTCCTTGAGATCTGCCTGATTTACTGACCGCTCCGTGTACCATTCACTGACTTCGGGCCACAGTTTTGTATGAGAGCTAGAGGAAACGGATAAGCCGATATGTCCTGTTGGGAATTCAATGATTGAGGTATCGTCACTCGCGATCACACCATTGAACGGCTTGCTGGCTTCTGGAGGGATTAGATGATCGTACTCCCCGACGATCTGAAGAACAGGCATATCGATGTTGTTCAAATCGATATGCTCACTACCCAAATAAAGTTCATTCTCCGCTAATTTATTATCTTGATATATGTCTTCTATGAATTGACGGTATGTTTCACCAGCGACATCGATCCCATCACCGATCCACTTTTCCATTCGGGCGAAATTCTCGACCATCTCGTCGTTTTCGATGTTATCGAACAAACGGACGTACTTAGTGACGAAGTTATCGACGGGATCCATGAGCGCAAATCCGACATCGAGAAATTCCGAAGGGACGTTCCCAACTGTCTCCGTAATTGCCTCTGGAGAATAATACTCTTCGTCCCCCCATTGTTCGAGAACACCACCGTCTCCATCGAAGCACAGTCCGGCAGCCATCAGTCCAAGGTTTCTAACTTTTTCTGAATACAAAGACGCATACATGGCGCTCATCGTCCCACCCATACAGTAGCCAAGAATATTTATCGCATCCTCACCGGAGCGTTCGCGGACCACATCGACGCAATTGTCGATGTATCGATCCACATAGTCGTGGAGTGTGAGGTGTGCATCAAGTTTCGATGGCTCGCCCCAATCAATCAGATACACATCAAATCCTTCGTCGAGCAGCGTTTTGACCACGCTACGATCCGGTTGTAGGTCTAGAATGTACGGTCTATTGATCAACGCATAAACGATGAGAATCGGAACGTCGTGTTGCTCGTCCGTCGTTGATTCGTAGTGATTAAGAGTGAGCTTGTTCTCGGAGTACACCCTCTCGCACGGAGTCTGACCGACTTCGACATCCATCATTCGTTCGGTCTGCTCTGGGAGAACAGTGCCCCGTTCCATGATATCGGCTGCTTGTTCCCACTGCTGACGCTGCATGTCGGCGATAAGTGTAAAGGGGTTCATTCACTCTCGATCTCTTCGAGGACTTGATCCAATTTCTGTTCGATTTCGTGTTGGCGGCGTTCAACTTCGAGTAAGCGCTCCGCGACTTCTTGAATATCGCTTTCCGTCGGAAGGCCAAAGGTACTGAGTGTCTGTTCAGTGGCTTCGTCGACAGTCTGCTTGTATGCCATCGAGTTCTCGACGGATTCGCCCGTCATCGAGGAAAATGCCGAAGTAGTTGTTACTTCCTTGAATGCATCGTTGGCCGCCTTCAACCAGATATCACGGAACTCATCGATGGGGACCTCTTCGCCCTCGAGTGCGTCATTGATTCGCTCGAATTGTTTTTGAGCGGCATTCATCCACGCTTCATACGCACCAACGTACCCTTTCATTCCGTCTTCTGTTATTTCGTCTAATTCTTGGCTCTCGAATGCGTTCATCCAAGAATCGACAAAGGCGGTTTGTGCTTCGACGTTCCGCTCAAGGGATTCGAGGAACGCTTCGTTCATTTCTCCCATATACTCGTTCCAATTCTCAGAGGGGTTTGTCATGGATGATTGTTATGAGTCGAGGTGGCAAAAATGTTGTTACGGGCTATTCGATCTCAACGTCAGTCGCATCGACGACAGTCTCGGACTGTTCTTCGAACTGTTCGCTTGTCTTCATAGCTATCTCAACGGAATCATTAATGAAGGAAAGTAATATTTCGTTCATGTCGTCCGAGACTTCCGTACCGGCCTCGATATTGCGCTCAGCCGACTCCCAGACATCGGTGTGAATGTCGCTCAACGCATCGAACTGATCATTGATCGTTTCTTGAAGATCGGTAAATGCCGTCGAGTCCGTTGGTGTCGTCGCATCGGCTACGTTGAGGGATGTCTCGGTAGCCGATTTCCAGGCATCAACACCTTTCTCTTGAGCCGATTTTTGACTCTCAACCGCCTTGACGAAGGATTTGCTCATTTCATTCTGGACTTCGATAGATTGTTCGATCATCTTCTGATTTTGTTCTATCGACTGACGCTGCAGTTCGAACATCGGGGCAAATGGGTTGTTATTCATGGGTTTCCTCTGACTGATTTTTGATGGGGATGACGATTGTCTGGACGATGTCTCCTTCAGCGATATCGAGCGCTTCTCTCTCGGCATCCGGGATACTAATTCGCCCGCCACTCTGGACGCGAGTTTTGAAGATCGCGGTTTCACTCCCGAGAGATTTGATCTTCGAGAGCTCATCATCTTTCGCACTAGCGTTTCCGGATACCATCCGCTTCCACATATCCACCTGCTGCTCTGCTACATCCTCACTCGCCTGTTGCAATTGGTTTGCAAACAGCGCGGGTGGCCACATGGTCTGGTCGTCCTGATTCGTCATCTTCGACCGGTAGTACGAGACTCTATTGTAAAAATCTACCCCTGAAAGACACTCAGTGGTGAGAATCACCATTGAATGGTTTCGAGTGGTACTTTCCACTGGAGTTCATAACTGATGAGATGAGATCATTCATTGAGAACTCTGATGGACAGATCGACGACATCAGAACAAGATTCATCGCAATGAAGACTGGCGAGTAACGAGAGTAGTCTTGCGTCTGTGATCCATCTTGTGCTGATTAGAAGCAAGGTGCTCTGTCAGGTAGTAACATGGCCAATAATTATTATAGATGGCTTCTCGAAGTCCTGATTGTGGAGAAGGAGAATGTCCATTGTCGACACGTTCATCAAGCGGTACCGCTCGAAGAAACCAGAAAAACCACTCTATGAATGCGTTGTATGTGGTGAAACAGCCTCTGCGGCGACATCCCATATCGTCTGTCCCGAGTGTGGAGGAAAACTCGAACGAATCGAACTTGTGCATCGAGAGTAGCTCTCACTCTCGAATTCCGAATATTTCCTGCTGTCAGACGTGATATTATTGACTAGTATCAGTAAGCCGGAGCTTCCCCCTCAACCTCGTAGAGATGGCCTTTCACATTCCGACCTCTCTATTCGATCGAACAGTAGAGTTGTAAACGCCGAAATTATTATTAATATGCTCCACCACGTACACTTTAGTTCGGATACTAACTTATCATGAGCAAAAACGAACCCGCGCTCGATCCCACTCGAAGTATCACTAAATCATGGCTGGAAGCTTCCGGGCACGTGTTAAATAGTTTCGTCGAGGTAAATCGGGCTTCACTCGCTGCCTTTGGCTTCTCTACCGGAAAAAACAGTGGTGATGATGAACCTAACCAAAGCAAACAAGCCAATTGGTCTTTTGAGCGCTCTGTTGAAGAACCGGACAACATCACTCTTGGAGACACCGTCGAGTTTACGAAGACTCTCACCGACACAGATGTCGGTGCATTCGCAAGAGCAAGTGGGGATACGAATCCGCTCCACTTGGACGATGAATTTGCAATGCAGACCCGGTTTGGTGGACGAATTGTCCATGGAACGCTTGTTTCGGGATTGATCAGCGCGGCATTGGCACGGCTACCGGGTCTAACGATTTATCTCTCTCAAGACCTTGAATTCCTCAGGCCAGTCGAACCCGGTGAAACACTAACAGCAGTCGTCGAGGTGATCGATACTCTCGACGACAACCGATATTCACTATCGACGTTCGTATACAACGAAGACGACCAGGAGATTATCAAAGGAAAATCGACAGTTCTCATTGATGACCTTCCAGACGCAGAATAGGAATCAAAGTGATACAGGCCATTAGCGCAGACCTACCGCTTCAGGTGGTTGAGAGCGTCATTAAATGGGGTACCACCACTGGTATCTCATACTGTTGGTATTAATGTCAATGAGAGAGATAATTGGGGTCGGTAAAAATCGGAGAATCCCACTAATGAAAACAGAGAACTTGACGACTAACTATACGGAACGCGGCACTGGCCCTCCACTCGTATTTATCCATGGTGGGTGGTTGAGCGAAAAGATGTGGAGAAACCAGATTGAACGATTTGAAGGCGACTATCGAGTTATTACGTACGATATTCGTGGTCATGGTCAAACTGGTGGCTCACCCAAATCAACCTATTCGATCGATCTTTTTGCCGAGGATCTACGACGCCTGCTCGCCAATCTTTCTGTCGAAATGCCTGTTCTTTGTGGACTCTCGCTTGGCGGCATGATTGCACAAAAATATGCAAGCCGATACGCGAACGATGTTTCGGGGATTATTCTCGCGAATACAGTTCAGTCGTTCCCACCGCTCTCTCTAACACACGCCCAAAAAGAATTGCTGTTTCCAAAGATACAGCGGCACCTTATGCTCTATGGGCTGGGACCACAATTGTACTTTAGACTTTCCTTCCCATTCTTCCAACTTTCACAGGGACACCAATGGATATCACTCGAACGAGATACTCGAAATTACGTGCTACGAGACGTTGATCGAATACGCACTGACGAATTTGTAAAGATATTTGATGCAATGTACAATTGTGATTTGCGAGACGATATCCAGATAGCTAATCCAACACTAGTGATTACTAGCGATCACGAGCATCATGCAGTCCGCAAGCAAAACGTCCAAATCACGAAGAATATACGAAACAGTTCTCATATCGAGATCCCCGACGCAGGCCATTTAGTGAATATGGACAATTCTAGAGCATTCAATTCGAAGGTCAACGAATTTCTTTCTAGATTGTGAGCAACCGATATAGCTGCCTCTCTACTCAGTTTGCAAGTGAAATACAGACAAATAAAAATAGGAGAGCCCGTCGGAGGGCAATCACAGCAAGAATAACTATTGCGTTCCCTTTCGAGAATCCTCTATTTCGAGACGGTCGAGACCGTCATGAACCGTATGGGGTGTCGCACTATCACGATGAGGGTAGAAATCCCGTAGCTCGTCATCCTGATAAACTGCAAGACATATAAACGGGAGAGATATGACTGAATAGCGCTCGTTCGAAATGCTCGAATCGATGTCTCGGTGGGAAAAGAAATCGTCCATGGACGTGTTGTTTTCAGCGAGCCATCGCTCGAATTCATCCACATGGTTCATGACTGATTTATGATACTCAGTCTCCTTGAGCGGGCCATCTATTCGAATCTCTCTCCTCCAGACATGCACGTCTACATTCCCTATCTTTCCTTTTTGTTCGAGGGTCCTGAGTCGATCGATAACTTCCTGTTTCTGTTGCTCTGCCCCAAGTGAGGGATTTACTCGGACGAACAGTTTTACATGCTTATCTTGTGTAATATTGGAACTCATCGGTGACTCACTCCCATTGTAAGAGTGTCGCTGGGACCGACACGAAAATTCACATAACGCTCGCGATCACTACCATCCGTTTCCAGCAGCAACCACTGATGATGCAGAAGATCGGCAGTATCCTGATGACTTCTTCGACGTAATTGGTGAAGTCATCACAGATATTCAGTCACGGTGGGGCGACACATTCGAAATCGTTGACTGAACAACAAACCGTGTTCAGCCCGTCGAAAAGAATGGGTAGGGAAAGAGGGAACTCTCACAACCAGGCACGACAACACTGTCGGGTGATGGCGCCAGACAATGGCATCGTGCTGGCCTCTGTGAGAGCGTATCTCCACCAACGGCACGAAGAATCAAATAAGCTCGTCAGACATAGGTTGTGTTCATTACATAATTCGATTAAATAACCAGACAGCGTTCATCACACTCGATTCATACTGCCGCTTTCGTTCAATTCAATGAATTCTGGGGTAAGCGGCCGTTACTCAAGTTTCTGGAGAGCTAGCAGAAAGTATGAACAGCGACACAATGAGAACGAAAACGACCGGCTGGTTCGGTTCTACCACAGAGCACTCCGGCCCGAATCCACTACCACAGTACGCATTGGTCGCCTCCGAGACGATTGACCTCGAATCCTCAAGTTCGGAACTCATTACGAGTGTCGTCGACGTACTCATTGACGTGATCAAGCCAGCAAATTGCCAGACTACGCTCTCGCTGTACGAATACGTCAACCCAGATGCCCTCGAAGACATCATCGAAGCAAGTGCGTCGAAAAAGAGTGACGTTGAGGTGCGATTCACAGTTAAAGACTATCTCGTCACCGTCCGAAGTGACTACACCGTCCTCATCTACGAACCGCTTGGAACACGACACGATACTGGTGAAAATCCATACCCAGCTAGTTGATCAGGCTAAATAGAGTGGGGGAATTTAGTCTCGTGTTTGTTCGGCAATTGCCCGGACGGCATGTTCAAAGGAATCGCGCTCAGTCCACGTGAAAAGACGATCGTTCCGCTCGAGGAGTTCGAAGAGTTTCGCAACGAGCAACTGACGAGGACACCTTCGCTATTCAGTGCCATAATCAGTAAGTCGGAGTTTTCCCTTGACTTCGTAGAGATGGCTCTTATTGTACAATCGTTCAATGATATCTTCGGTAGCAGGCCGCTCAAGATCTTCTTTCTCAGCTAGCACGGCGTAGGCTTGCTCGTAGGGGAGTTCACCACCAGGTGAGAATGTGCTCGCGAGTGCTAGAGTACATCGGTCGGTCTACCAGACCGACCGAGGTTCACCCCGTCCCGTCAGAGAAAGGTATTCTTCTCGACTATTGAGAACTGGCAGTACAGATACGCAGTTCTTCTACGGCGCACAGTTGACAACACTGTGCTATTTTTTCACCCCCAGAGGGGTGCGGGGCGTTCCAAAACGAGCGCCTCGATAAAGAGTGATTTCGATGAGACTCAGCGACAGCTATGCGACTGGCTTCGACGAAGACGTACCGAGCGAACTAATCAACCAGTGTTCCGAATGCGACGGCTTGGTCACCACCAACATGGTTGAAACGGTCTGCGAGGACTGTGGGTTCGTCATCGACGAACAACGACCCAATCACAGGCCGGAGTCTGTATGAAAGACCTCTTGGTGCAGCTCACTGGCCGGTCACACAGCACTGTCATCGCCGAGTGCCGGCAGTGTGGAGCCACGGTCGAGGTCGAAACGAGCGAGTGTCCGGAATGCGACCACGACGGGATCGCGATTTACCGATTCGAGTAGACCATAATACAGAGGTATGCGAAACAGGTATACGCATTACAATCGAAGATATTGTAAGGAGAATCGGCGATGTCGTACGAAGCAACGATCACCAGCAAGGGGCAAATCACCATCCCAAAGAAAGTTCGAGAGCGGCTTCAGCTCACAGAAGGACAGAAGGTCCTCTTTCGGTTCGATGAGGACGGGGGAGTTCGAATGATCGGCGTTCCAAATGACCCAATGGATCGTCTCAAAACTGCTCGGAAGCGTGCTGCGCCGCTTGAACTCGACGCAGCAGAATTATTAGAGCGTGAACGTCACGAGTGGAGCAGACACGCGTGATTTATCTCGACTCGTGGGTCTGGCTCGAATACGGTCTTGATGGGATGCAGTCGGATATTGCCGAAGAGACGATTCACGATGCACGGGACACTGGTGGCATCGTCTCATCGATTGCTTTGACAGAGGTCGATTATATCCTCAATCGCGAGGTTGGCAGTGAAACGGCAGACCTTGTCACAAGTGCGATCGAGGACTTCGAGCAAATCCACGTTGTTCCTGTCACGAGTGAAATCGCATTATACGCATCACGGCTTCGCACGAAATACTACCAGCGCCGGGAGCGCGAGCTGTCGTATGCAGACGCCATTCACCTCGCAACAGCTGTTCTCACCGATTGTGAAACCCTTCAGACGGGAGATAGCGACTTCGAAGATGTAAACGACCACGGGCGCGGTGGCCCGTGGCTTTTGTTGTTCCCTCAGCCTACGTCGTAAGCACTCCACGCGAAGCGATTTCACGGGATGAGGATGGGCGGTTTACTGAACGCCCCGACCCAGACAGGCTCACCTTCCGAACCCTCGGTTGGGTTTTGCGAGTCCGGTAATTAACCGTTTCAACGTCGATCCCTGCGTGTTTCGCCCACGCTCGCCACGCCACGTTCACACTCGCGTTCCGGTCAGCATGGTCTTGCTGAACCGCACACGACCCGTTCGTACACCGGAACGTCGTCCCTGCCGGTAGCCACGGTGTCCACAGCACGAACACGACTTCGAGTTGTACGGCGACTCAACCGTCTCACACGGAATTTGATTCCACGTCGCTTTGTATCGAACCTGTTGCTCGAACTTGTGGAACGGGAGTTTGTGCAGACGACGGTTCATATACGTGCCGTACTTGATGGCGTCTCGAATCCCACTCAAGTCCTCGAACACGATGGCCGGGTTCGAGAACTGTTGGGCGAACTCCACCACAACCCGAGACAGCCGGTGAAGAACCCACTCAGTGTAGCGTTCTTCTTTCTCCCCGAGTTGGTGATGGATGGAGTGTTGACCGTGTTCTTGACAGCGTTTGGTGATGGTGTGGTAGCGTTGGCGTTCGGCTTTCACCGTACCGTAGTCAAGCACGAGTGTTCCGAGCGTGTCCCTCGTCTCACGATTAAGAGCGGTGAGAGCGATGTTGCGCTCGTTAATATCGACGCCGACGAGTGTGTCAGCGTCTTCGGGTTCAGGCACCTCAACCTCTGTTTTAACCGTGACGTGTAGGTAGTACACGCCATCTCGGTACAGAAGTTCGGCCTGCCCCAACGACCACTCATCTTCAGTCAAGGCCGACTCAATCAACGCGAGGTCCTCCGGTCGGCCTCGAAGGTGTCCTTTCACCTTCTTGTACGGCTTCGGACTCACACGGAACTGAACCCGGTCAGTCTCGTCGTTGTAGGTGAGTCGGTAGCCTTCGGTGTGCGCCATGACGAGCGGGTAGGCTCCTTTCTTGTCCGTGGCAGGTGGCGACGGTTTCCCGACGTGAGTGTCGTCTTGGTCGTACCACCAGTTGAGGAGTTCTTGGTAGGAATCCCACGCTTGCAGAGCCTTGGCGACGACCGCGCACTTGTTGTTCCGAAGGAAGTCATCGCGGTCAACCTCGCGTTGAATCTCGGTCTTGTTGTAGCCGTTTTGTTTGAGTCGGAGTGTGTCGTTGGCGATGTCTCGTGCAGTGTAACGGGCATCTTTGAGCCACGACCGCTCACCAGACTCTATGCAGAGCCGGGTGCGTGCGGTCTTCGTGACTTCTTTGATACCCATACCTTGACTATCGAATCAAATGATAATAAAAGTAGGGATTAGGATGGAGGAGTACAGGAGTCATGCACATTCGATTAGTTCGTGTAAGTATCACTTCGTGTGGTGCCCGAAGTACCGACACCCCGTACTGGGACTTGTCAAAGACGAGGTGACAGAGTTGTTCACGGAGACAGCCGACCACTTCGGACACGAGATACTTGCGTTGGAGATCGCGGATGACCACGTACACTTGTTTGTCCAGACTGACCCAAAACACAGTCCGGCTGATGTTGCTCGGCAATTCAAACCGTACTCTGGAAAGCACATCCTCGAACAGCGTCCTGAAATCCGCGAGTCGTATTTCTGGGTGGAGGATTTTGGAAAGTGGGTTACTACGTCGGGACAACGGGCGCGGTTTCGGAGGAAGTGGTTCAGCGGTACATCGAACAGACTGAGCATTAAGCGGAGTGTCGGGCTTCACCCCCCGCGTCCGGTGACGCGGGGAACTCGCCCTTGAAACCAGTTTAGAACAGGATGCTATCGTACGAAGCCGTCGCAACGCCACCCATCACCCGTTCACAATGAGGACACACAACAACCCCGAAGATCCTCGCTTCCTCGCACTCGTCTGTAGAAACCCGACGACGTCATCGGTCGTTATCATACGATCGCACTAGGGGCACCGTGCACTATCGATCGGATCGAGCGGCATATGTGAACGCAACGAAAGTGTCTCAAATCACCCTTTCTCTTGACTCACGTATGAAATTGAGATCCAGAACACAATCCTAGCCACTCTCATCTTATGTTGCATCGTGATTAACACGCAGTGTAACAGTCCAGAATATTATTTCACATCTTGATCTCCATGCCGTCTAAAGTATCTTTGATATCATCAACTCTGTCTTCGAAATTGTCAACGAAATTTGGGGTCTGGTCGGTAGTGATGGCTCCCTGTTTAGTTGGCTCAATTAAATTATCTTCTTTAAGCATTCGGAATGAGTAGCGCACTTTATAACGAGGATACTCAGTTTCCTGTGTGACTTTTACGATGCCAATCGGCTCGTCTTCGATGACCACCTGCATGATTCGGAGATGTCGCGTTACCATCTCGACTTCGTTCTCGACTCGATCGATCATGATGATTGGTAACTTACGTCGTGGACAGGTTTAGGTCTTCTTGCCACTGATAGTATTAAACAACGAATCTCACCAGGTACTGTTCAGCAGACAGGGAAAATCACTGCACAGCAGATATTCGGCTCACTAAAGACGGGGCGTGAGAGGACTGCCTTGCCACTCTTGCACCCAGATAGTCGAAGCTTTGGGTCTGGTTCTGCGTCCCGCTGTTGGAATGGAATTGACCGGTGTCTCCGGGAACCCATTTCCGGCGATGGGAACGGACGCAGAGCTGGCCAACGAAGGAGTGGAAGAGAGAAATGTGGAGAGTTATCAGTTCGCCACCTCTCGTTCCCAAGAGTACACGGTAGCTCGGTGTCCTACGATATGAGATCGACCAGTTTACTCGTCGAAGCCAAGCTACCTAACACTCGTGTAGTAGCGAGAACTCAGGATGGATAAATTACTTGACAAAAGAGTCAAAAATGCAATCTAGATTAGGGCAACTACCCATCGTCTGCTAAATTACGGTGCAGCGATTATGCGATTGAGGATGACGAGACCGAGACAGCATTTGGCCGGCGGCGTGCGAACATCCACGAAACACTCGAGGTAGTCGACGACGTGCCTACGACAGAGAGGGTCACGGTCATCGAGAATTTCGACCATCTCCCGGTTCGACGGCTTTCGTGATCAGCGGACCACTGATGGCACGCTCTATGTGATGTGATATCCTCCTCGTTCACGGGCAAGGGTTGCTCCGTAGGGCGTCGAGCGATTCAACACTTCCCCAAAGGCCCGAGCGCGGCACGCGATATTCCAACACTCACAGTGCTTGCATAGCGGGTAGCCACGCAGCCACCCGCCAGAGACTGGCAGTTCCGGTTGGGTACCCCAGCCGAGAAAGTGACGAATATTTAACTAGAAACTGATAGAAGTCATATTTGTATCTTAACTAAATATTTCTTTTATATGAGAAAAGTATAATTATTGTCCCGGAAGGTAACCTAGAACATCAGGATTGAGAACAGATGAAAAACTATAGGCTTTCAGTTCTTCTGATCGCTATACTCCTTTGTCTTTCAGGGCTCATAGTCGCGCTCCCCGCAGAAGGCTCACACGGCGGAAACGCAAACGTGACCACGAACACGTCGGGCGCCACGGCTACAACCAAGATAGCGACAACTCCAAAGTCGACGGTAAGTCAATCGAAAGTCAACACAACAGTGACCACGACGACCGACGCAGTGTCGGACGTGTCCAGCACTGTCGATGATGCGAACGAGTCTGGCTGGTCACCGTCCACGATCGACCCCGAGGCGACGACCCCCAAGACGAACGGCACGCTCGACACGACGAGCGTCGGCGACACTTCCCGTGAAACTGATGTATCCAGCACAACCGACACAGTGGATCCGAGCAAGAATGTAGACGAGATCGAAGCCACCTCCGATGCCGCTAACGACAGACCGACATCGACTGGTAACTCATCCGAGAAAACGAAAACCAATTCCCTCCCGACCAACGCGGCACGCGGCAACGTCGGGGAAATCAGCAACACAGTCATCAAAAACGTGGGACCGACTGCCGATACCGCAAACGCGAATAGACAGTCGGGACTCGATATCGCAAGCGATGCGACCGCCGGCGTCATCAAAGAGAATCTGAATGCGTCGCCACATGTGACGAAAACAGATGAGAACGGAATTGGCACCGTCAAAAAGACGACCCCCATGGGTCGTCCGTTCAAACCGGTTGCAACCCCGTCATTGTCCGTGGTACAAAGCGAAACAGTTGAGATGAACACTGCTCCCAACACGACGCCGCAGTTGAGCGACACTGCATCCGGCGGTGAGGCGAACGCGGACAGATCAACGAGGACAGTAGAGGCGAACGATCCAGAGACACACCCGAGCGAATCTAGTCCGACGATTCCGGCCCACCCTACGAAAACCGCCGAACTCATCGGCGTGACTGTCACTGCCGGCGTCGTCCTCCATCGCCCGGAGATCGGAACGCTGGCCACCCACGCCAATACAGTGGGTGTCTTCTCTAAACCAAAGCTCGGAGACCGGGTCTGGTGGCCGTTTATGCCACTCAGATACAGTAAGTATGATGACTCTGATCCACTCGAACAAGAAGTACGCGCGGAGCTGCATGATCACATCGAGCGCGCGCCTGGAACATATCTCTCACAGTTGGACGACCGAATGGATGTTTCATTGTCGACCATCCGCCACCACCTCCGAATACTGGAAGACGAGAAGATAGTGACGAACGCGAAAATTCGGGGCAAACGTCGATTCTACCCTGCTTCCGATGACAAGGACGAACTCAGAGCGGCGCTTGCTCAGAAGTCGACGGCCGCCGTACTTGACAGTGTCTCACGACGGGAGCCTGTTACGGTGGGTGAGCTAGCTGACGAACTTGACCGCGATCCCAGTACCGTCACGTATCACCTGAAGCGGTTGGCGGAGGACGATCTCGTCGAACGTAAGCGGGACGGTAGAGCTGTGTATAACCGGTTAACGTCGAAGACACGGGCAGTGTTCTCGAGACAGTCGCCTATCAGTGCAGACGACTGAGCTGGCCTGGACTGCTGACGATGCTAGTCTGCGTTTCGTTGCTGTCAAGGGTTTCACTGCCAAGCATCCGTACTGGACACGTCGCTGTGGACCGCTAGTCACGGTGGAAACGACCTTCTCAAAGAAGATGGATTTGCGTGGTGTATCCGGTGAACCCCGTCGGAAGAGAGATTAAGTAATGTCGGATTCATACACGCTGTTTGCAGCGGTATTCTATCCTCATAAAAAACGTTTGGAGAGTTTTGCCATCTTCTCTTTTTACCATCGATGCAATGGATGCAGTGTACTATGACGCAGTACACCGCGATACGAGAGACAGCTCTGGATGGAGATCACAGCCAGTCTGATCGAAGAACGGAGACACAACTCAGTACGATCCTCATCGAGGCACTTGCCGATTGGGAGGACGTTGATGCGACCGAACTCGACAGTCTGTCTCATTCGATCGACCTCGAAGCGCTCGACGCCCTCTTTGCTCCCACACATAGCGGAACGGAGCGATCTTCCGGGCAGGTCAGGTTTCAATACCAGGGCCAGTATGTTACTGTGACCAGTAGCGGTGTAGTGCTGATCGAGTCACAGAGTGGGGAACCCAATGAAAGGCTCAATGTGGGTAAGGTCGGTCACGATTCGTCTTCCTCGTAACGTCACCATATGTCATCTGGTGGGCAGCCAAGACTCATGAGGTCTGGCAACGTTGAATGTAGTCTTGGCTATCATATTCGAAATGTGACCCGCTGTGCCAGCGTAGTCGCCGCGTTCCCAGTCGATTTTCTCGCTGTCGTGATCGACATGACGGTAGTTGTACTTCCACGAAGGGATACCTTTGAACCAGTTCGCGAGAAGCCAGGGGGTGTTTCGGCGGGCGACTAAAAATGTGCTGACGTCATTTTCCCATCGTGTGACACCAATACATGGATGAGTGGTAGTCATACACCGTGAATAAGCAAGCACCACATTCACATTATACCAATCCCTCTGTAGAAATGGTTGAAGGGGTGTGTATATCACATTCCCTTTGCCTCTGACACCTATATCGCTCCGAGAGTGTTCTATGCTAGTTGAGTACGTTCGCATCTACTACCTGGTTTCTAGTCCGAACAGGGAACCCGTAGTATGGCTTCCACGACCGTCTCGTATCAGCCAAATCTGTAGATTTCGGTGATCTTGATTTTCAGAACGACCCCGAGGCACTCGGTCTGCTCAGCCTGTAGATTACTGATTGTACGTCTTGGACGATCAGCGATCCTGTTTTTTTGTGCCCCTGAGGGGTGCGGGGCACATCAGCTGTGCCTCGTGGAGCGAGTATGTCTAGTAACAATGTCCTGTCCCACCTGACGTTCACCACCCGAGTTGCAAAGCGCGCCCAGTACGAAGCCCTCGAATTTTCACTCACAACAAGGGGTGTGTGCGTTCGGAATACGAGTCACGCAAATCCAACTGAGCATGAATATCTCGTTACCGTTCGTGATGGAATCCCCATCGCCTGTGAGTGTCCTGCCGATGACTGCTACGATGGTGCGTGCAAACATCGGGTTGGCGTTGCGATTCGAACGCCACTCCTGCAGGCTGCGGCAGAGCACGCCATTGTTGCGGATGGTGGGACTCAGATCGAGAACAAACCAGAAACTCATGAAAACGATAGCGACACGGATCAGCCAGCCGACTGTGACTGTGATGGGCTTGGTGGTGTTCCGTGTTGGCCTTGTGTGCGAGCCGATCGCGATCTTCCGGATAGATAGAATAGCAAGAAGGGCTTCGACAGGGTGCGGAGATCGTCATTCGTCGATCGTATCAGCCAGAACGAGTTGGTCACCATCCATGAGCTGTCTCGCCTCACGATCGAGTTGTCGGACATGGATTCCATCCTTCATGACGACGAGTTCGTTCGCGTCGATGCCGTGATTGTCGGCCAGATTCGATAGCACATCTCCAATGGTTGCTCCATCGTCAACGGTTACGATGAGTCGTTTCTTTTCGAGCGCTAATCGCGGCGTTCCGTATGCTCGGATTTGGATCTGCATACTTATACTATGAATGAATACTCTCTGTTTGTTCGGAAGTTTATTAATAGTATACAAGTGCTCACAGCGCCAACTGCCAATCGATGTATGTACGGTGTCACTTCTTTGGGCCGCTTCGGGAGGTAGTCGGCGAGAAGACCATTGAACGCGAAGCTGATCCGGGGGTGACAGTTGATAGTCTCCTTACGACGATCGCCGACGACCACCCTGGACTCGAAGAATTGCTGTTCGAGAACGAGGAGCTACGTGAATCGATGACGATCACTCGGAACGGCAAGCATGTGATTTACCAGGATGGGCCTGACACGGAACTAGAAGCGGACGACGATATCCGTGTCACCCCATCAATTCAAGGAGGTTGATTAGTCGTCGGCGGTCGCAAAGCCATCGACGTTGCTCTCGGGGACGGTTCCATCATCATTCCAGCCCCGCAGTTCATAGTACTCCTGGATCGATTCCTGCAGATCTGGCAAATCATAGGGAAGGCGGTCCTCCTCTGCGTCCATGCCGCGTTGATTGTTGAAATGTCGCTCGAGTTCAATCACCCGCGAGCCCACCGTGAGCAACTCATCATAATCGGCCTCGAAGATAGTCTCCTTTTGCTTCTCGGTGAAGTAGTCGCCCGAGAACGCACAGAAAATTCCGCTATCACGGATTGCATGATGGTTCTCTTGTTCGATGAGGGTTTCCGCTTTGCCGGCAGTCCCTTCAGGGTTGATCTCACCATTATACTCGAGACCGAGCATCGTTGAGTACATATGGTCGGCACCGCGGTTCGCAACGGCATATGAGAGACCTTGGCCGTGGATAGCACGGCCGTCGTGAGCGGCGAACTCCATGCCCTTCACCGTGAAGTTGTCTACCTCAAGTTCATCGTGGAATCGATTGACACCTTCCGCGAGCAGATCACCCTCATCCCTCCGGTAGGCAATATTTTCGACCAGTTCATGCACACGTTCGGCGTTACCAAAGTCATCGTGAGCCTCGAGGTACGCGGCGACACTGTTGCCACAGGAGATAGTATCCATCCCGTAGTGATCACACAATTCGTTGGACTGCATGACATCGACAACGTCGCCGATTCCGCAATTCGACCCGAATGAAAACACCGTCTCAAACTCGGGGCCCTCGGTCGTGAGATCGCGATCTTCGTCCTTGGTCGGAAGCTTACAGGCGAACGCGCAGACCGAACACGCCTCCTTCTTGTATTTTTTCTCCTCGACGGCATTCCCGCCGATGTCTTCAACGTGTTCGAAAGACTGCTCGGAGAAGTACCGCGTCGGCAGTGAGAAGGTATCGTTGATAAACTCCGTCCCCGCGGTGGTACCCTGTCGCTTCATCATATCATCGGTGGTCGCCGCCTCCCGATGAAGCTCCGATTGGATGTCCTCGTCGATCCCAAGAGGCGGTTCTGAATCGCCATTGAAGGATATTGTTTTGACGTTTTTAGAACCGAGGACGGCACCGAGACCACCGCGGCCGAACGCGCGGCTGTCATAGGTTATCGGACAGGCGAACCGGACGAGATTCTCACCGGCAGGACCAATAGTGACGAGATTCTCGCTCTCGAGTTCGTGGCGCTCGTTCATCGCGTCGGTGACTTCAGGCACGGTTGCTTGCGCAAGATCAGGAACCTCTTCGAATTCAACGCCCTCGTCGGAGATATGAATCGCCACCAGCTCGTCACTCGCGCCGATGATCTCGACGACACTGTAGCCTGTTCCGACAAAGTTCCGCGAGAGGTAGCCACCTGCATTGGTTGACAACAGTCCATTGGTCAGTGGTGACAGCCCAGTCATGTTCATCCGGCCAGTGAAACTCATCTGGGACTGCTGGAGCGGACCGGCCGAGATATATGCGCGATTCTTTGGACCAAGCGGATCAGCGTTAAACGGGATTCGATCGTGTGCGAGTTTTGTTGCAATCCCTCGACCGCCAATGAACTGTGAGAGAGCGTCCCCAATGTCGGTCGTCGATGTGGATCGATCGCTCACGTCGATGGTGAGGAGGGATCCTTTCGCGTGAAGCATTAGCAAGATATAACGACCCACTA
>NZ_MEIH01000067.1:0-23352 GCF_001723155.1 Haladaptatus sp. W1 | reverse complement strand
GGCCGTCGACGAGGACGGCTTCGACTTCGTGTACATCGACGCACGGACGGCGAGTACGGCGTTCCGACTGTATCGGGCCGTTCTCGACTCGCTCACCGACGACCACGTGCCCGAACGTGGCGTCGGTACCGGCGTCCTGCAACGGAAGTTGGCGACGGCCGTGAGTCGTTCGAACAAGGTCGTCGTCGCGGTGGACCACGTGGGCGAGGACGAAACGCTCGCCGCCGAGGAGGTGACCGCGCTGTTCGAGGACATGAGCGGGTCGCTCTCCGTGCTCACCGTCGGAGAACCCGCGGCAGGGAAGAACACGCGCTCGAAATACCGGCCTACAGCACGCACGAACTCACCGACGTCGTTACGGAGCGGGCGTCGCGCGGATTGCGACAGGGCATCCTCGAACACGCGCAAGTGAAGACCATCGCGGAGTGGGCCGAGGGCGACGCCCACGACGCCCTCGCGGCGCTGTTCGGCGCGGTGACGCTCGCGGTCGATGCCGACGCCGACAGGATTCTGGACGAGTATCTGGAGGCGGCGATGGACGCGGTTCCGCGCGACGGGGTTCCGCTCGGTATCGTCCTCTCCCTTCCCGAGAATCGTCGCCGCGTCCTCGTCGAACTGCTCGAACTCGACACCGACGCGCGAACGTCGGTCGAATCCAGCGCCGCCGCCATCGCCACCGAAACGGACCTCTCCCCCGGCACCGTCACCCGCTATCTCTACGAACTGGCGGAAGCGGGCGTTCTCGAACGGATCACGACCAGAAACGGGCGGCGGAGCGGGCGACAACCGAGCAGACTCGAACCGCGGTTTCCGACGCTCGTGTTCCGCGCACTCCACGAAGATTGACGAGTTTTATAGCGTCTCGACGGAAACGTCGGCGAGGAGTTTCGCTTTCGACCCCGATGAGTCATCGTTGAAGGGGGAACTTTTATAATGAAAGTGTTTGATGTTTACAGCCAATGGCCCTGAACCAGTAAAAATGGGCGGGCCACACTGAATGGTACCGGTCATTCAGCAGCAATCGCACGGAGGCTACCCCAATGAAAACGAACGAAACCTACGTTGGCTCTATCGACCAAGGAACGACAGGCACTCGATTCATGGTGTTCGACCACGCCGGGACGGTGGTCGCGAACGCCTACGAAAAACACGAACAGATATACCCGGAACCCGGATGGGTGGAACACGACCCGCTCGAAATCTGGGAGAACACGCAGTCGGTCATCGAATCCGCGCTCGCGGAGGCGGGCATCGAAGCCGACCAACTCGCCGCGCTCGGCGTCACCAACCAGCGCGAGACGACCCTGCTGTGGGACGCGGAGACCGGCAAACCGGTCCACAACGCCATCGTCTGGCAGGACCGCCGAACGACCGACCGCATCGAACGACTGGAGGAGGACGGCAAAGCCGACGCGGTTCGAGCCAAGACGGGACTCCAACCGGACGCGTACTTCGCGGCGACGAAAGCCGAATGGTTGCTCGACAACGCCGAACCCATCAAGACCCAGCGCGCTCGCCCGGCGGACTTGCGCGACCGCGCCGAGACCGGCGAAATCCTGTTCGGAACCATCGACTCGTGGCTGATATACAACCTGACGGGCGAGCACATCACGGACGTGACGAACGCGTCCCGAACGATGCTGTTCGACATCCACGAGATGGACTGGGACGGCGGCCTCTGCGAGGAGTTCCGGGTCCCGCGCGAGATGTTGCCCGAGGTCCGTCCGTCGAGCGACGACGAGACCTACGGTTCGACCGACCCGGAGGGCTTTTTGGGTGCCGAAATCCCAGTCGCGGGAGCGCTCGGCGACCAGCAGGCGGCGCTGTTCGGCCAGACCTGCTTCGACGCCGGGGACGCGAAGAACACCTACGGGACGGGCAGTTTCTTCCTCCTCAACACGGGTAACGAGGCCGTCGAGAGCGAACACGGCCTCCTCACGACCATCGGATTCCAGCGCTCGGGGAACCCGTACAGTACGCGCTCGAAGGGTCCATCTTCGTCACCGGCGCGGCCATCGAATGGCTCGTGGACATGGACCTCATCGAGGACGCGGCGAAGACCGAGAACCTCGCCAGAAGCGTCGATTCGACGGACGGCGTGTACATGGTTCCGGCGTTCACCGGCCTCGGCGCGCCCCACTGGAACCAGCGCGCCCGCGGCACCCTCGTCGGGATGACGCGCGGAACGCGGAAGGAACACGTCGTTCGGGCGACGCTCGAATCCATCGCCTACCAGACCCGCGACGTGGCCGAGGCGATGGAGGCCGACAGCGGCATCGAAGTCGAATCCCTCCGCGTGGACGGCGGCGCGGTGAAGAACAACTTCCTCTGTCAGTTGCAGTCCGACATTCTGGGGACGGACATCGTTCGCCCCGTGGTGGACGAGACGACGGCGCTCGGGTCGGCCTACGCCGCCGGACTCGCCGTCGGCTACTGGGAAACCGTGGACGAACTCCGAAACAACTGGCAGGTGGACCGCGAGTTCGAGGTGAACATGGCGAGCGACGAGGCCGACGAGAAGTACGGCCGCTGGCAGGACGCGGTCGAGCGGTCGCTCGACTGGGCGAGCGAAGGTGGTGCCTGAGATGGCGAACCTCGAATCGCTCTGGGCCCTCGAGATGCTCATCGCCGCCTTCGCTGGCGGCGCGTTCGGCGCGGCGGTCGGCGCGCTCCCGGCGTTCATCTTCACCGGCTTCATGGTCATCGCCGGGGAAGCGGCGAACGTCGTTGGACGCTACGTCGCCGCCGCCGGTCCGGGGAAAGCGAGCGAACTCGGCGCGTTGGGAATCACGGGGACCATCGCATTCGGTCCCGTGTTCTCGCCCGCCATCAGTTTCGCGGCGGGTGCGGCCGCGGCCGCCTACGCCGCCAAGCGCGGCTACATGGACACCGGCTTCGACTTCCACGAGGCGAAGAACATCTCGTTCTCGCTGGGAACGAAACCCGACGTGCTCGTGGTCGGCGGCGTCTTCGGTATCTTCGGCTACTGGTTCACTCAGCTGTCCTCGATTTACGGGATGCCCTACGACCCCATCGCGATGGGCGTCGTCCTCTCGGCCGTGCTCCACCGACTCGCGTTCGGCTACAGCATCATCGGCAACGCCAAACAGGGCCTGCTGAACATGTCCCCGTTCGAGTCCGAGGAACGCCGCGTCATCGGCGACGCGGCGACGGCGGACGGCGGGTCCGCGCAAGCCGACGGCGGGACGATGGGAAGCCGATTCCTCGTCGAACCGTGGCTCCCCCACCAGTACAAGTGGGCGAACGTGGCGACGCTCGGCATCGTCGTCGGGATACTCGGCGCGTACACGGCCTACGAGACGGGTAGTCCGTTCCTCGCGTTCGGAATCAGCGCGGCCAGCCTCGTCTTCCTGAACTGCGGCGTCGAGAAGATGCCCGTCACCCACCACATGAGTCTGCCCGCGAGCACCGCCGCGCTGGCGCTCGCCCCGGCGAGCATGAACATCACGACGGCTTCCCCGGCCGCGATTCAGGCCGAGATTCCGCTCTTGACCGCACTCGCCGTGGGTGCCGTCTTCGGCCTCGTCTGCGCCCTATTCGGCGAGGCGTTCCAGCGCGTGTTCTACTCCCACGCCGACACGCACATGGACCCCCCGGCCGCGTCCATCGTCTTCGGCACGTTCCTCGTCGCGGTGTGCGCCATGCTCGGCGTCTTCCCGCAGAGCGCGTGGGTCCCGGCGCTGTAATCCGGGAGCCCGTTTTTCCGAGTTACCGTTTTCGACACCGACTCCTTTTTCATCGAATTCCGACGACGAGCGACGCCACTCGGAGCGCCTTCGCGTGCATCCGGGACGACGATAGTGCAACGCCGAAACTAAGTGCCGAACCGACGAATCCCCGGCATGGTTCCGCCCCTCGTTCTCGACATCGACGGCACGATGACCCGCCCGGACGACTCCATCGACCCGCGATTCTTCGACCTCCTACCCCGGTGGGACGCCCCGGTCGTCATCGCCACCGGGAAGGCGTTTCCCTATCCCGTCTCCCTCTGTCACTTCCTGCAGATTCCCGAACTCGTCATCGCCGAGAACGGTGGCATCGTCCTCGTGAACGACGACATCACGCGAAACGGCGACGGCGACGCCGCACGGCGCGTCGCAAACGCGTACGAGGGGGCGGGCTACGAACTCGGCTGGGGGAAAATCGACCTGACCAACCGCTGGCGCGAAACCGAAATCGCTGTCCGACGCGACCAACCGCTCGGCCCGCTCTCCGAACTCGCCAGCGAGTACGGCCAGGAAGTCGTGGACACGGGGTTCGCCTACCACGTCAAATCCTCGGGCGTCAGCAAGGGCATGGGCATCAAATCCGTCGCCGAACTGCTCGGCCGCGACCCGGAGGAGTTCGTCGCCGTCGGCGATTCGGAAAACGACGTCTCCACCTTCGGCGTCGTCGGCGAGAGCTACGCGGTGGCGAACGCCGACGAGAAGGCCAAACGCGCCGCCGGAACGGTCGTCGAAGAGTCGTACTCGACGGGCACGATTTCGATTCTGGAGGAGATACGCGAACGGTCCGACGAGTGAGCCGTCGGAATCGGTCGGAACGTCGCCACGGACGAGATAGACAACTTTTTAGGTATGCCTAAACCATTCAGGAAAAGAGGCACAATGACCGAAGCCGACATCTGCGTCGTCGTCCCGACGATTCGGGAGTACGAGTGTATGCGGGCGTACTTCGAGAACGCTCGGGAGCACGGCTTCGACCTCGACCGACTGCACGTCGTGCTCGTCACGGAGAACTTCTGTGACACCGACGCGATGGCGGCGATGCTCGATTCGGCGGGCGTTTCCGGCGAGGTTTTCGACGGCGCGCGACGCGAGGCGTGGTTCGAAGCGCACGGAATCACCGAGTTCAGTCACCTGATTCCCGACGCCAGCCACGCCCAGACGAGTTTCGGCCTGCTCTACCTCTGGGCGGGCGAATTCGACTACGGATTTTTCATCGACGACGACACGCTCCCGCACCCCGATGACGACTTCTTCGGTCGGCACCTCCGAAACCTCCGATTCGACGGCGAAATCGAGGAAATCTCGTCCGACGAGCGATGGGTGAACGTCCTGTATCAGAGCGCCGACGAGCACGGACTGTACCCGCGCGGCTACCCCTATTCCGCGATGGACGAGGACATCGAGACGACGGAAACCACGGTCTCGAACGTCGTCGCCTCGCAAGGACTCTGGACGAACGTCCCCGACTTGGACGCGGTTCGAATCCTGATGGACGGCGACTTACAGGGACAGGCCCGGACCCGCACGACTGCGGCGGATTTCGAGGATGACTTCGTGGCCGCACCCGGCGACTACCTCACGGTCTGCTCGATGAACCTCGCGTTCCGCCGGGAGGTCGTCCCGGCGTTCTACCAACTGCCCATGGACGACAACCCGTGGGACGTCGGACGGTTCGACGATATCTGGAGCGGCGTCTTCCTCAAACGCGCCTGTGACCTCCTCGGCGCGCAGATATACAACGGCGGCCCGCTCTGTGAGCACAACAAAGCACCGCGCTCGACGTTCGGCGACCTACAGAACGAGGTCGCCGGGTTGGAACTGAACGAACACCTGTGGAAGATAATCGACGACGCCGTTCCCGAGAACTGGGAGATGGATGACACGGCGGGACGGTGGAACGACGCGGACGCCTACGCCGCCGTCTTCGAGTCGATGGCCGACGAACTCGTCGCGGGCGATTGGTCCGAATACGAAAACGGCGAGTTTTTAACCTTCGTCGGGAAATTCATGCACGATTGGTTGGACTGCCTCGACGCGCTCGAATCCGTCCGGGCGCCCGTCCCGGCGGACGACTGACACGACGTCCCGTTCATCGGGTCATCCGTCGTTTTTTCCACCCGCGTTCGTCGAGGAACCGCCCCTGAACCGGCAGGTATAAACGTTTTAGGCGAGCCTAATTCTAGTTATGAGCGACAACGGTGCCGATAGTGCCGACCGAAGGGGGATCGGTCGGCGTTCGGTTCTGGCCTCGACGGCGGCAGCGACCGTTTTCGGACTCGCGGGATGTACGTCACTGCCAGGGACCGGTGGGAACGGTAACGATACGGCGGACGTGAACGAGAGCGACATCATGGGGTCCGGTCCCCTCGTCGAGGACCGTCCGAAACCCGGCGGCACGTCCATGGACGACATGCCCGACCTCTCGGGGAAACTCACCCTCTACCTCGGCGGCGGCGAGGGCGGACTGTACCAGCGTCTCATCGACTACATCGACGGTCGGTATCCCGACCTCGACATCCTCGTCAAGACGGACAGTTCCGCCTCCCTCGCCAACACCATCATCGAGGAGAACAAGGGAAGCGGGAGCAGGGCCGACCTGTTCCTCTCCATCGACGCCGGGTCCCTCGGCGTCGTCGCCGACAGCGGCGCGACGACAGCCCTCCCCCAGAACGTGCTGACGAAGGTTCCCAAACACTACCGCGGTCCCAAGGACAGTTGGGTCGGTATCGAGGGCCGCGCCCGAACCATTCCGTACAACACGGATAAGTTCTCGAAGTCGGACATCCCGGACAGCATCTTCGCGCTCCCCGACCAACAGCAGTTCAAGAACGTGATGGGATGGGCACCGAGTTACGGCGCGTTCCAATCCTTCGTCACCGCCATGCGCGTGCTCAACGGCGAGAAGAAGACGAAAGCGTGGCTGAAGGGGATGCAAAAACAGGGCGTCACGGAGTACAAGGACGAGTTCCTCGTCTCGAACGCCGTCGCCGACGGCGAAATCGGGGCCGGGTTCGCCAACCACTACTACGCGCTCCGCGTGCAGTCCCAACGGCCCAACGCCCCCATCGACCTCGCGTTCACGAAGAACGACGCGGGCGCGCTGGTGAACGTCTCCGGCGCGGAGATAATCCAAGGAACGGATCAAAAGGAACTCGCTGGCAACTTCGCCCTCCACCTGCTCTCCTCGGAGGCGCAGGAGTTCTTCGCCACGGTCACGCTGGGCTATCCCATGATTTCGGGCGTGAAACCGGTCGGCGGACTGCCCCCCATCGAAGAGCTTCAGCCGCCGGAAATAGACCTCTCGAAGCTCTCGAACGTGCAACCGACGCTGAAGCTGATGCGCGAGGTGGGAGTGTTATAATCGATGGCGACGCGCGACCGACTCCGACGACTGGCCGACTCGGGCGGGGACGACGAGTCGACACCGATCGGATTGACCCTCGTCAGTGGAGCCGTCGCCGCCGCCGTTCTCTTTCCCGTCCTCTGGCTGGTCGTCCGCGTCCTCGGAATGGACGCGAACCGAATCGTCTCGATGCTGACCCGCGGCGCGACGGTGACGGTGCTGGGGAACAGCGTCGCCCTCATCGTCGCCGTCACGGCCGGGTCGATTCTCATCGGCGTCCCGCTCGCCGTGTTGACCGTCCAGACGGACCTGCCGTTCCGGCGGTTCTGGACCGTCGTCGGCGCGCTCCCGCTCGTCGTCCCCAGCTACATCGGCGCGTTCGCGTTCGTTTCGGCGTTCGGACCGCAAGGTGAACTCGCCGACGCGCTCGCGCCGCTCGGCGTCGAGTCGATTCCGTCGATTTACGGCTTCTTCGGGGCGGCGCTCGTCCTGACGCTGTTCACCTATCCCTACGTCTTCCTGACGACGCGGGCCTCGCTGCTCTCGTTCGACGACACGCTGGTCGAGGCGGCCCGCACCCTCAACCACTCGCGCTGGGATGCGTTCAAGCGCGTCACCATCCCCCAGATTCTTCCCGGTATCGCCGCCGGGTCCCTCCTCGTCGCGCTGTACGCCCTCTCCGACTTCGGAACGCCGACCATCATGCACTTCGAGGTGTTCACCCAGCAGATTTACGTTCAGTACAACGCGTGGGGTCGGGACTTCGCGTCGCTGCTCTCGTTGCAACTCGTCGCCGTCACCGTCGTCATCCTCGCGCTGGAATCGCGCATCAACGCCGGAACCAACGGCGGCAGTCGCGGTTCGAACCGCTCGGCGGTCATCGAACTCGGCGCGTGGCGCTACCCGGCGCTGTTGTTCAGCAGCGCCGTCGCGGTCCTCTGTCTGGTCGTCCCGCTCGGCATGCTCGTCTTCTGGATGCTCCGGGCCGACCCGACCTACGGGTCGAGTTCCTTCGCCTTCCACTGGGAGTACGCGTGGAACTCCGTCGGCGTCTCCGGCATGGCCGCCATCTTCGGCGTGCTCGCCGCGATTCCGGTCGCGTACCTCTCGGCCCGCCACCGTTCGACCGTGGCGACCGTCCTCGACCGGGCGACCTACGTCGGCTACGCCGTGCCCGGAATCGTCTTGGGGCTGGCCCTCGTCTCGTTCGGGTCGGCGTACGCACCGGCGCTCTACCAGACGATTCCGCTGCTCGTCTTCGCCTACATCGTCCGGTTCCTGCCCCAAGCGGTCGGCACCGTCCGCTCGTCGGTGCTCCAAGTGAACCCGAAACTGACGGAGGCGGCCCAGACGCTCGGCTACTCGCCCGGCGCGGCGTTCCGCAAGGTGACGCTCCCGCTCATCGCGCCCGGCGTCGCGGCGGGCGCGGCGCTGGTGTTCCTGACGACGATGAAGGAACTCCCGGCGACGCTCCTGCTCCGCCCGCCGGAGTTCGAGACGTTCGTCACCTACATCTGGAAGGTGCAGGGCGCTGGCCACTACGGAAAGGCCGCGATTCCCGCGCTCATACTGGTCGGTATCTCCGGCCTCTCGCTGCTCATCATCATCAAACAGGAGGACTACGATGTCAAATAGCACGCTCCGCTCGCCATCGACCGACGACGAATCGCCCACGACGACCGACGAAACCGGCGCGGAACCGGACGCGGTGCTCGAACTCGATACCGTCGTCAAGGAGTACGGCCACGAAACCGCGGTCGAAAGCCTCTCGCTCGACGTTCGTGAGGGCGAACTGCTCACCATGCTCGGTCCGTCCGGGTGTGGCAAAACGACCACGCTCCGGATGATGGCCGGACTCGAACGCCCGGACGACGGCGAGATTCGACTCCGCGGGGAGCGAATCTCCGGCGACGAGTTCGTCGAACCCGAGAACCGCGACGTTGGCATCGTCTTTCAGGACTTTGCCCTCTTTCCCCACCTCACGGTCGCGGAGAACATCGCCTTCGGCCTGACCGAGGCGGACGAAATGGAAACCGAGGAGCGCGTGTCCGAACTGCTCGAACTCGTCGGACTGGAGAGTCACCGCGACCGCACCCCCGACCAGCTTTCGGGCGGGCAACAACAGCGGGTCGCGCTCGCGCGCTCGCTCGCCCCCGAACCGGAAATCCTCCTGCTGGACGAACCGTTCTCGAACCTCGACGTGAAGCTCCGGGTCGAGATGCGCGAGGAGGTACGCGCCATCCTCAAGGAAGCGGGCGTCACGGCCGTCTCCGTCACCCACGACCAGGAGGAGGCGCTATCCATCAGCGACCGCGTGGCCGTGATGAACGGCGGGCAGATAGAACAGGTCGGTCGGCCCGAGATGGTCTTCGAACACCCCGAATCGCGGTTCGTCGCTAGCTTCCTCGGACAGGCGGGATTCGTCTCGGGGCGACTGGGCGACGGCCGCGTGGACACGGCGCTCAGGACGTTCGACGCCGACCAACTCGAAGGCCTGACCGAGGAGTACGACGGCGCTGTCGTGGACGTACTCGTCCGCCCCGACGACCTCCGGGCACGGGCGACCGAGGGCGACGCTGCGGACGGCCACATCGTCCACCGCCAGTACACCGGGCCGTCGTTCGTCTACCACGTCGAACTCGGCTCGGGCGAACTCGTCTACTGCCAGCACAACCACGTCAAGGACTTCGAAATCGGGCAACCCGTGGACGTCGAACTGATGGCCGACCACACGCTCGCGTGGTACCCGTCCGAGTGAGATGACGGCGCGACGGCGCACGCGAGACGGCATCGTCGCCCTGTCGATACTCGCCGCCGTCGTCACGTTTCTCGTCGCCACGAAACTCTTTCCGTACCACTCCCTCAATCACGACGAGGGCGTCTACCTCCAGCAGGCCGCGATGTTGCTGGACGGCAAACTCTTCTTGCACCCGCCCGTCCCCGACGCGTTCCGTCCGTGGTTCTTCGTCCGCGACGCGAGCGGCCTGTATCCCAAGTACGCGCCCGTCCCGGCGGCCATGTTCGCGCTCGGAGGGCTACTCGGGGACGCCCGCCTCTCGTTGGGGCTCGTCGCCGCCGGAAACGTCGCGCTCGTCGCGCTCGTCGCCACCCAAGCGTTCGACCGCCGGACGGGACTCCTCGCCGCCGTCCTGTTTTTCGCTTCCCCGCTGTTCCTGGTGGACTCCGCCGTCTTCCTGCCCTACGCGCCGACGACGTTCTGGAACCTGCTGTTCGCCTTCGCGTACTTCCGCTCCGCTCGAACGAAGCAAAACTCGTACGCCGTGCTCGCGGGGGTGGCCGTCGGCATCGCGTTCTTCTCCCGTCCCTACACCGCGCTCCTCTTCGCCCTGCCGTTCGTCGCTCACGCCCTCTATTCGCTTCGCTCGACGTGGTTCGACCGCGCGACCGTCGTGCGACTGGGAACCGTGGCGGCGGTCGGATCCCTCGGCGTGGTCGTCGCGCTCGGCTACAACGCCGTGGTCACCGGGTCCCCGCTCGTCTTCCCCTACGAAGCCTTCGCACCGCTCGACGGCCTCGGGTTCGGCCATCGGAAACTGCTCGGATACGAACAGCGCTACACGGTTAGGCTCGCGTTACGGTCGAATTTCGCCGTCGTTTCGGACCTGTTCGTCAACTGGGTCGCGGGCGGTCCACTCGGAACCGCGCTGGCGCTCGTCGGGGTCCTCGCGGGCGTCCGTTGGACTCGGCCGAGCGACTGGGAAGCGGAGTTCTCGCAACACCAAGCGCGTGCGGTGCTCGCCGGACTGATTCCGTCCGTCGTGCTGGGCAACGTCTACTTCTGGGGCAACCGCAACATCGTGGGCACGATTTCCGACCCGGGCGACGGGCTGATTCACTTCTTCGGTCCGTACTACCACTTCGACCTGCTCCTGCCGACGGCCGCCTTCGGCGCGTTCGGGGGCGTAGTCGCGGCGCGCTGGCTCCGCGGGCGGGTCGAATCCTCCCTGTCGCCAAGCCGGGCGAAACCCGCCGTCGTCGCCCTGCTCGTCCTCTCGACGGTCGTCTTCGGGGGCGTCACCGCGGCGGTGGCGACGTCGCCGTACCGGGCGAACGCGACCGTCACCGACCAGTATCGCGCGGCGTACTCGCCCGTCGAGAACCGGTCGTTCGACGACGCGCTCGTCTTCGTGCCGACGACGTACGGAGACTGGCTGAACCACCCGTTTCAGGCGTTCCGCAACGACCCGGACTTCGACGGCCCCGTCGTCTACGCGCTCGACGGTCCGAACCGCTTCGACGTCGTGGACGCCTACTCGAACCGCACGCTGTACCGGTACGTCTATCGCGGGGAGTGGGCACCCGACGGCGGCGAGCCGGTCGAACCGCGACTCCAACGAGTCCGGGAGATGCGCGGGGAGTCGGTGTCGCTGACGACGACCGCCGGACTTCCGCGGTCGGTCGAGTCGGCGTCGATTCGCCTCGCGTCCGACTCGGGAAGCGGCTACTACGTCGTCGAGGGCGACCGCTCGGCCCGCTTTCGACTCGTCGTTTCGGACGGACGAGCACGGCTGGTCGGGTCGAACGTCAGCGCCGTCGGCGACGGTGCGGCGGTTCCGGTCGGCGAAACCGATACCGTCGCGGTTGAGATGTACGTGGAGAACGCCGAAGGAACCGGGTTCTCCTATCTCCTTCGACTGCCGGTCGAACGACGCGACGGGTCGGTTCGGGCGTTGACGCCGTACGAAGGAATCTGTCGCGTGGCACGAACCTGCGGCGGCGAGGGGACCGCGTACCTCCCGAACGAGACGGCACCCGGCGTCTCGCTCGAAACGCGGTTGCAGGGGTCGGAATAGCGGTCCCTCGTGACACGTCGAAATCGCACCGTTCGAGACCCTCCAGATTTATTTCCAACACTCGTCCGTAAGGTTATAGATTAGGTAGGAACGTACGTTCGACAGAGATGGAGTTCGCACCGAAAGTCACCGTTCTCGCGGTTATCCTCGCGCTCGTCGTCGCCATCATCGCCGACGAGGCCACCCACAGCGTGCCGCTTGCGATGCTCGTTTTGCTCGCGGTCGGGTTCTTCCTCCCGTTTTTCGTCGCCGGGCGTCTCAAACGGGGCGGGGGATGAGCGACCGCTCGTCCAGACACACTTTGACGATGGATTTCGCTATCTCCGCGCCGCCCGAGAGCGGGTCGAGTTTCGTTTCACCCAATCGCTCGTCGTAGTCGATGGGGAGTTCGCGGACGCGATAGCCGCGCATCAGCGGACGAATGAGCAGTTCGGCGGAGAGTCCCGTGTTTTCGGTCCACTCGATTTCTTCTATCACGTCGCGCCGGTAGGCGCGCATCCCCGTCGTCGTGTCGTGAACGCGCCTGCCCATCAGAACCGAAGCGAGCGCCGCGAACGCGCGGTTCCCCCAGCGGTTCACCGTCGGCATCTCCGCCGCGCCGTGGTAGAGTCGGTCGCCGCTCACCACGTCGTAGCCCTCGTTGATAAGGGAGAGAAATTCCGGCAGTTGCTCCATGGGATAGGTACCGTCACAGTCGGTCGTGACGACGACCGGCCGGTCCGGCGCGAGCAGGGCGGCCGTCACCGCGACGCCGTATCCTCGCGGTCGCTGTCGAATGACGCGAGCGCCGTGCTCCTCGGCGATCTCCGGCGTTCGGTCGGACGACCCATCGACGCACACGACCTCCGCCTTCCCGTCCGTCACGCGTTCGATGTCGGAAAGCACCGACCCGACGGCGGCCTCCTCGTTGTACGTCCCCATGACGACGCTCACGTCCTCGAAAGTGAAGCCGTCGTCCCGCGATTCGCGTTGCATCTACGTCCCGCTAAACGGGGGTCGAACTTGAGTTTTTAGGTTTGCCAAAATATCGCCCCTCGTTCGGACGTCCAGTTCGGCGAAAACGTATAAATCTCGATGTCCCGGTTGTGCGCGTATGGTCGACGTCAGCGGTCACTTGGCGATGGCACTGTTGTTCGCCGCCCCCGCGTGGCTTCTCTGGGGTCGGCGGGGGAGTCTCACGTTCGCCGGGTTTACGCTCGTGACCGCGATGCTCCCCGACACCGACCTCGTGCTTCGGCGCGTGTTCCCGACCGTGCACCACCACGGGGTGACGCACACGATACTCTTCGTCACCGTCGCCAGCGTCGTCGCCGGTGCGCTCGCGGCACGGCTACTCACCGACCACTTCGAAGCCAATCGATGGGTGCGAAGCGACGCCATCCGGGAGGAAACCGTGTTCGTGTTCGCGACCGCCGGGTTTCTGACGGGCGGGACGAGCCACATCTTCGCCGACCTCCTCTCGGCACCGGACATCGCCCCGCCGCTAACGCCGCTCTGGCCGCTGTACGCCAGGCCGATCGTCATCGACGTCATCTACTACGACTCGGTGGTGTGGAACTTCGGACTGCTGGCGGTCGCGCTCGCCGTCCACTTCGCGCTGTTCCGCTCCGAGCGCTCGCCAATCGAGACGGCCTACAGAATCGGCGACACGTGAGGAGGAGACGGGCGAATTCCGTTGACTGAGGGCGGGGGCACCCGCACGATTATGTCCCTCGCTACCGTCTCTCCTCGTGGCATGGATGGCAAGAAACTGCTGATGATAGTCGGCGATTTCGGCGAGGATTACGAGATAATGGTACCGTTTCAAGCCCTGCAAGCGGTCGGCCACGAGGTCGATGCGGTCTGTCCCGAAAAGGAAGCGGGGGACACGGTGAAGACGGCGGTTCACGACTTCCGCGGCGACCAGACCTACATGGAGAGTCGCGGCCACAACTTCGCGCTCACGGCGTCGTTCGACGACATCGACCCGACGGAGTACGACGGACTCGTCCTACCGGGCGGTCGAGCGCCGGAGTACCTCAGGACGCACGACGAGGTTCTCGAAGCGGTTCGACACTTCACCGACGAGGACAAGCCCATCGCCGCCATCTGCCACGCGGCCCAGATTCTCGCGGCGGCGGACGTCATCGAGGGGCGGACGTGTGCCGCGTACTCTGCGCTGGAAGCCGACGTCGAGGGCGCGGGTGGCGAGTACTACGACGGCGTGACGACCGACGGCAACCTCGTTTCCGGGCGCGACTGGGGCGACCATGTGGAGTGGTTGTCACAGTTCCTCGACGTCCTCGGAACGAACGTCGAGCACGGTGAACCGGTCACGGCCGACGACTGAAGTCACGACTGGCGATTTTTTACAAAAATTCGACGAGCGGTCGATTTCCGAAACGCTCGTACTGAAAATAACGATTCGTGGGAGAGGAGCTTATGACGACGAGTTGCCGCCGCTGGTCGTCGTCGTTCCTCCACCGCCACTACCTCCGAGGTTGGTGCTGAGCAGGTTGAGCGTGCTGCTGAAGACGGACGCGCCACCACTGAGTCGGCGCGTGTCTCCCTGACTGAGCGAGAGCCCATCTCCGAAGAGGAAGGTGGTAATCTGCGCTTCGCTTCCGCCGTTCTGCCCGAGCAGGTAGCGGATGATGTAGCCGTTGTAGTTGTCCGGCTGACTGATTTCCGGGACGTTGCCGCCACCGGGGCGTTGGAGCAACCGAACCGTCGTGGCCTTCTCCAGCGAGTTCTCGACCCGGAACTCGACGTTCGGGTGGTAATCGTAAGTATAGACCAACACGTTCTGATTCTGTGCCGCGGCGGTCCCGGCACTCCCCAATCCCAGTGCGAGCGCACCTGTCGCGAGTGCGCCTTTCTTCATGAACGAGCGTCGGTCTTCCGATTCGACGTGTTCTTGTGTGTCACTTTCGGTCATCTCTACCTCGCATCCTGTCTATGCCGGACTTGCTGATAAAGGGCAGAGACGTTTCAGTTTACCAATCATATCCTACCGGCCACCGTCCGGGGAGATTCTACGTTATCGGAGCGATAGTGTAGGTTACGGGGCGTTTGGGAGGGCCTGAATCGAGTCTCGCTCGGTGGCGACCGGTGAAACGTGGCGAGAAAGGGAGAAATTCGGACGTCGAACGCTCGGGCCGTCGCGGTCGAGTCGATTTACGAAGCCAGCAGGCCTAAGTGAAATCTCGTGATACGCGTATGGGGTGTGTTATTCAATGTGTCGTCGCACGAGTCGCGATAAGGAAACGGCCGGAGAGGGCTACAGTTCGGGGGACGTATGAGCACCGACCCGATTTGGGAGAACTCACGCGACGAGGGGGGACCTGACCTCCCGCTGAACGAGTACATCGAGACGGGGACGGCGAACGACCCGGACGTCGGTTCGGCCGACCGCGCCGCCATCACCGTCGACGGCGAGACGGTAACGGTCGAAGAAGGGACGACGCTGCTCGATGCGGTCGAAGCGGCCGAGACGGACGGCTACGTCCCGGCGCTCTGTTCCTACGACGAGGACGAACGGATAGGACCCCGAAGCGAGTGTCGGACGTGCATGGTGGAGACGGACGAACACGGCCTGGTTCCGTCCTGTAGCTTCCCCGCGGAGGACGGCCTGACGGTGCGGACCGACGCCGAGGACGCGGCGAACGCCCGCGACGTCAACCTCGATTTGGTGCTCTCGGACCACAATCTCCGCTGTACGACCTGCGGGAAGAACGGTCGCTGTGACCTGCAAGACGTCTCCATCGAAAACGACGTGGTGGAGCCCCGTTACGGCGTGTTCGACGACCGCGACGAGTACGAACCCATCGACGAATCCTCGCCGTTCATCCAGATAGACCGGAACAAGTGCATCCTCTGTAATCGCTGTGTCGAGGCCTGCAACGACGTGCAGGTCGAGGGCGTCCTCCGCATGGAGGGAAACGCGGGCGAGACGCGAATCGGGTTCCAGAACGGGGCCGAGACGATGATGGAATCCACGTGCGTCTCCTGTGGCCACTGCGCGACCGTCTGCCCGACGGGAGCGCTCGTCGAACAGGACATGACCGACATCGCCACGATTCCGGTTCCCGGATTCAACCAGCACAACAGCATCGGCAAGAGCGTCGGCGAGGACTACGAGCACCAACCTCGGCAGATGACGCCGATGAAGGAGGAACGAAAGGGCCGCAAAGGAGGTGCGGAATCCGACGATGACTGACGAAACACCGGGAACAAAAGGCGCGGAGGACGACACCGAAAAGGAAGGCGTCGCGGGCTTCATGGCCCGAGCGAAGGAACAGGCCCAAGCCGCGGGGGAGAAGATGGGTGAAAGCGGCGCATTCGAACCCCTCGAACACGTCGCCGAGAGTTTCGCCGCGAACACCATGTCGGAGGGGCGGCTGTTCGACATGGCCGACGCGTTAAGCGACTACCGCCTGAACGAGGTGGACGTCACCGACACGACGTGTGGCTACTGCGCCGTCGGCTGTCGGTTCGACATCTACTCGAAGGACGGGGAAGTACTCGGCGTGCGTCCGAACCCCGAGAAAGCGCCGATAAACGGCATCTCGACGTGCGTGAAGGGCAAGTTCGGATACAAGTACGCCGACAGCGAGGACAGGCTGACGCAACCCCTCGTGAAAGAGGACGGCGAGTTCCGCGAAGCGTCGTGGGAGGAAGCGCTCGACCGGGTGGCGGACGGACTGAAGGAGATTCAGGACGAGTACGGGCGAAACGGACTGAGCCTCGTCTCCTCATCCAAAACGACGAACGAGGCGAACTACCTGATGCAGAAGTTCGCCCGGCAGGTGCTCCGGACGAACAACATCGACAACTGCAACCGACTCTGTCACTCGCCGACCGTCGCCGGACTGTCCCAGACGGTCGGGTTCGGTGCCGGGTCGGTCGGCACCGACGCCCTCGAAAACACCGACTGCTATCTCATCACCGGGTCGAACACGACGGAGGCCCACCCCGTGTTGGCGACGCGAATCAAACAGAACGTCAAGGACGACGACGCGGACATGTTCGTCTTCGACCCGCGCAAAATCCAGATGGCGCAGTTCGCCACGCAGTACACACGAATCAAACCGGGCTACGATACCGTCTGGATAAACGGGCTGATCCGACACGTCATCGAGAACGACCTCCACGACGAGGAATTCATCGAGGAGCGTACCGTCGGGTTCGAGGAGGTAAAGGAGGGCGTCGAGAAGTTCACGCCCGAGTACGTCGAGGAGAAGGCGGGCGTCCCGCCCGAGGAACTGAAGCGCGCGGCCGAAACCATCGCCGAGGCGGACTCGTGTACGTTCTGCTGGACGCTCGGCCTGACTGAGCACAGCCACGGCACGGAGAACATCGTCTCGATGGCGAACCTCGCGCTCGTGACGGGGCACGTCGGCACCGAAAAGTCCGGTCTCGCGCCGTTCCGCGGCCAGAACAACGTGCAGGGCGGCGGCGGCGACATGGGACCGATTCCGGGGAACTTCCCGGGGTATCAGAAAGTGACGAACGACGACGCGCGCGAGAAGTTCGAGGAAGCCTACGGCGTGGACCACCTCCCGGACGACGAAGGCTACACCATCACCGAACAGTTTCTCGCCGCCGACCGCGGTGAGATTCGGGGGATGTTCATCCAAGGCGAGAACGTGGTGTACTCGGAACCGAACGTCAGCCACGCCGGGGAAATCCTCGACGACTTGGAGTTCCTCGCGGTACAGGACATCTTCCTCACGGACTCCGCGAAACACGCGGACGTCGTGTTGCCCGCGAACGCCCCCGTCGAGACGAACGGGACGTTCACGAGTTCGACGCGCCACGTCCAACTCGTCAAGCGGGCCATCGACCCGCCCGGAAACGCGAAACCCGACTGGATTATCACGCAGGAACTCGCCGAGCGGTTCGGCTACGAGTGGGGCTTTCGCAACCCGAGCGAGATAATGGACGAAATCAACGACCTGACGCCGATTTACGGCGGCATCACCCACGAGCGCCTCGAAACCGAGGGGAGCATCCCGTGGCCGTGCTGGGACGAGGACCATCCGGGGACGCCACACCTCTACACGGAGGAATTCAACACCGACGACGGGAAGGCCCACATGTTCCCGACCGACGTCTCCGGCCCCGTCGAGGCGGACATGGAAGACGAGGCGTTCCCGCTGGCGATGACGACCGGCCGCGTCCTCTACCAGTATCACACCGGGACGATGACCAACCGGGAACCCGGAATCCGGTCGTACACCGACGAGTTGTTCGTCGAAATCAACCCCGACACCGCGGCCGAACTCGGCGTCTCGGACGGACAGGAGGTCGAAATCACCTCCCGGAAGGGGTCGATAACCGCCCTCGCACAGGTCACGGAACGAACCGGCGGCGACGTCGTTTTCGTTCCGATGCACTACTTCGGCAGGGGCGACGTCGCGAACGAACTCACCGACGAGGAGCACCTCGACCCGCAAGCCCACGTGCCGGAGTACAAAGTCACCGACGTTCGGGTGGCCCCGACGGGCGAGGGTGAACGAACGGAGGCACAGAAAGCCGCGGCGGAAGGGGACGACTGACCGAAACGACGACATCCAACACCATGCCAGACAATCCAACCGCGAGCGACCACGAGTGCCAGTTCTGTCACGAATCGTTCGACAGCGAGGACGACCTCCGCGAACACATCCACGAACACCATTCCACGGCATGAAACGCACGTACACCGTCAAACGGCTGCTCGGCATCGACAACGGCCTCGTCGGGGTCGAAAACGACCGCGAACGCGACGTTCACGAGTGTACCGTCTGCGGAGCGCGGTTCGAGACGACTGCGCTCAGGTGTCCGGAGTGTGGCAGTCACCTCTTCCGGACGAAAACAGTCGTTCCGAACGCGCTGGTCACCCTGCTCGTCATCGTGGCTCTCGCCGGGGTGGGTGCCGCGTACAACGTCCTCGAAGGCGACGTCCCGAAGGGATGAACGGAACGGGCCCCGACGAGACGGTCGAAAGCGTCTGCCCATGTTGTTCGGTCGGCTGTCGCGTCCGATACAGCGACCGGCGGGACGGTGCTGTGGGGTGTGACGGCGCGCCCGTCAACGAGGAGGGGCGGCTCTGTCGAAACGGAATCGACGCCTTCGACGGACTGAACGCCGCCGACCGACTCACCGACCCGCTGATTCGAGAGGAAGGGAACCTCGTATCCGTGACGTGGGAGAAGGCGTTCGACCGAATCGAAGCCGAGTTCGAAACCGTTCTCGACGACTGCGGACCGGACGCGCTCGCGTTCTTCGGCGCGCCGCGCTGTACCAACGAGGAGAACTACCTCCTCCAGAAACTCGCTCGCGTCCTCGGGACGAACAACGTCGATAACAGGGCGCGAATCTGCCACGGGTCGGTGGTCGCGGCGATGGTCGAGCGGTTGGGGTCACCGGGCATGACCAACACGCTCTCGGATTTGACCGAGGCGGACCTGTTCCTCGTCGTCGGCGCGAACCCGGCCGCCCAGCAACCCATCGCCTTCAACTCGTATCTTCGCCCGGCAATCAACGACGGCGCGACGTTGATTCACGTCGAACCGGACGCCAACGAGACGACGCGACTCGCCGACGCGCACGTCGCGCCGACCCCCGGCACCGACGCGCTGTTCGTGAACGCCGTCACCGCCGAACTCCTCGGCCGGGAATTGCAAGACGAGGCGTTCATCGCCGAGCGAACGACGAACTTCGAGTCGTTCGCCGAATCGCTAGCGTCACTCTCCCTCGACGAGTGCGCCGAGCGAACCGGCGTCGATGCCGAGCGGATTCGCCACATCGCAGAGCGGTTCGGCCGCGCCGACCGCGCCGCCGTCCTCGTCGGAACGGGAGCGGAGGAAGACGACCACGAGGGAACCGCGACGGCGGGTTCGCTCATCGACCTCCTCCTCGTGACGGGCAACATCGGCAGGCGCGGGACGGGGATGAACCTCCTGCGCGGTCTCACCAACGAACAGGGGGCGAACGACGTCGGCTGTCGGCCCTCGACGCTTCCGGGCTTTCGTCCCGTGGCCGACGCCGACGCGCGGTCGGCCGTGGCCGAGGAGTGGGGCGCGGTCCCACCCTCGCGTCCCGGCCGCTCGGAACTCGACGCGGTTCGCGCGTTCGGCGACGCGATTCGCGGCGCGTACGTCGTCGGCGAGAACCCCGCCGTGAGCAAACGGGCCACGCAGTCGGTCGCCCGGTCGCTCGAATCGCTCGACTTCCTGCTCGTGCAGGAGGCGTTCCCGACCGAGACGGTCGAACACGCGGACGTGGTGCTTCCGGCGAGCCTCTGGGCCGAGAAGGGTGGAACGGTGACGAACCTCGACCGGCAGGTACAGCGGATGCGCCCGATGACCCCGCCGCCGGAGGGCGTTCGACGCGACCTCGACATCCTCCTCGAAATCGGGAGACGGCTGACCGACGCTCGGTTCGAGTACGACGACAGAGAAGAAGTGTTCGACGAACTCACGCGCGTCAATCCGCTGTACGCGGGGATGTCGTACGACGGAATCGGTCACGGAAGTCAGCGCTGGCCGTTATCGGTCGATGCGGAGGAGGGGACCGAGATTCTGCACGAGGAGCGGTTTCGAACGGGCGAGCGGCGAACGGCGTTCGTGCCGGTCGAAGACGTTCCGACTCGCGTCTCCGCGCACCACGACTGACGACCGGTTACGCCCGTTTTCGTTCCCGCCACTCCTCGCGGAGGAGGCCGTACTGAACGATGTCGCGGTGCTCGCCGTCGACGAATATGTACTTGCGCTGGCGGCCCTCCTCGGTGAATCCGAGCGATTCCAGTAGACCGCGGGAGGCGTCGTTGAAAGGGTACGCACCCGCACCGATGGCGGGGGTGGCGTAGGTCCGAAACACGTAGTCGATGACCAACGAGACGGCCGCTTTGCCGTAGCCGTTGCCGTGCGCCTCGGGGACGAGCCAGTAGACGAGTTCCGGGCGTTTCCAGTCGGCGTCCTCCACGCCCACGCACCCGATTCGTCGGACCGCTCCTTCCTCGGGAGTCCCCGGACCCGCGTCGTCACCGTCGAGGCAGACGAGAAACCGGTCGGCGTGCTCCTCTTCCAGATGCGCTTCGACTTCCGCTCGAGTCCTGAGCGGTTTCCCCATCGGATAGCGGATTTCGGGGTTCGTTGCCTCGCGCTGGACGAACGGAACGTCCTCTTCTTCGACCGTTCTGAGCGTGATCCGTTCGTCGCCGTTGATACGTGCGCCGGGCATTGAACCGGTATTTTCGAAGCGAGGTAATATGTTTTCCGTGATGAACGTTCGAAGTGGACGAATTCCATCGGAGAGGGAGGTGATTCTTCGCCTTCGAATCCCTCGCGGTGAATCGTGATTCGGGCAAGAAGTTGTCGTACGACAACATTGTCGTACGACAACCGAATTCGTATTTCACTCCCGTTCGGAGTATCGCCCACAGTGAGCGATTCCGTTTCCCCCTCCGAACACCTGTGGCGTTGGTGGACGACTCTCGAAAACGACTGGCAGGCGGTTTGTCTCGGATTTCTACTACTGGTCGCCGTCTCTCTCGGCGTTTCGATTCCATGGTGACGATGCGACGAACCGTTCCGGGATTGGCGGTCCTCCTCGCGGTCGGCCTCCTCGCCCGTCTCGTCGCGTCGGCCGTTCCCGGTCTCAACTACCTCATCGTGACGATACTCCTCGGCCTGCTCGTCGGCAATCTCTACGGAATCCCCGACTGGGCGCGCCCCGGCGTCCAAACCCACAAGGTCTGGCTCGAAGCCGGAATCGTCGTCATGGGCGCGAGCGTCGCGCTCGACCGGGTCATCGCCGCCGGGCCGACGATACTGTTCCTCGTCGTCGCCACCGTCACGACCACGATTCTGGTGGTCGAACTGCTCGCCCGGACGGTCTTCTCGATTCACGAGGAGACGGGCTCCTTGCTGGCCGCCGGGTCGGGCATCTGCGGCGTGTCTGCCGTCGTCGCCATCGCCGAGAGCATCGACGTGGACGAGACGCGAATCGCGTACGCGGCGGCGACGGTCCTCCTGTTCGATTCGACGACGCTCTTCGTCTACCCGGTCGTCGGCCACGCGCTCGGGCTTTCGAGCACCGTCTTCGGAATTTGGGCCGGGCTGACCATGTTCAGCACCGGTCCCGTGACGGCCGCCGGGTTCGCGTTCTCGGAAACCGCCGGACAGTGGGCGCTCCTCGTGAAACTTACCCGGAACTCGATGATAGGCCTCGCCGCCATCGCGTACGCGGTGTACTACGCCCGCCGTACCGACGGCGACGCCCACCGCAACGGCGACAGCCACCGCACCGACGACGATTCGGATCACGAATCCGGCGACGGCGTGCCCGGCGGGTGGCGGTTTCTCTGGAACACGTTTCCGAAGTTCGTGTTCGGGTTTCTGGTCGTTCTCCTCGTCGCCAACCTCGGGTTCCTCTCGGAGGCGCAGATCACTTCCCTCTCGAACGCCTCCGATTGGGCGTTCCTCCTCGCGTTCGCCGGGTTGGGACTCGAAACACGACTCGACGAACTCCGCTCGACGGGATACAAGCCGATACTCGTCGTCCTCCTCGCCCTGCTCGTCGTCGCCACGGCGATGCTGGCCGTCGTGCAGGCGCTGTTCTAACCCGCTTCGCCAATGAGAGTCTTTTTGCCCGCCCGACGACCTCATCGAGGTGAATGCGGGAGTTCACGTTTGCCATCGAGTACGAGGTCGGTGCGGACCCCATCATGGACGTCTTCATCGACCATCCGTCCGTCGTGGCCCACTCGCTCGATGGGTTCGTGACCGAAGACCGGTTCTGGCGAATCGAACGAATTTCGGGGCCGCGGTCCGCGCTCGACCGCATCGAGGAGATTCGGTTCGACGATACGTGTTGCGGCGAGTCGGTCACCGAGCGGGATTGCGATGCAACCCGATTTCACGACGTGCTCGAACGCTCCTCGAACGAACTCGTCCTGTACACGTATCTGACAGACATTCGCGGCTGTGAATCCGTCCACACCCTCGCCGGAAAGCACCTCCCGAGGGGATTGATATTCGAAACCCGCCGCCGCGAATCGACCCACTGGTGGCGAATTCTGATGCGCTCGGACGAGAAAGTCGGCGTCTTCTACGACGCCCTCGGCGCGCGACTCGCCGCGGGCCTCACGTTTCGAATGGGACACCTCCGCGACGCGAGCGGGTGGCGACAGGATTCGCTGGCGACCGTCGCAATGCCGGAAGAGCAGGAGGTCGCGCTCCGCGCCGCGCTCGAAGCGGGGTACTACGAGACGCCGCGCGAGGCGACGCTGGACGAAATCGCCGCGGAACTCTCGATTCCTCGTTCGACGCTTTCCTACCGGCTTCGACAGGCAGAAGCCCAACTCGCCCGGCGCTACGCGGGCGGCGACGAGGGCAACCGATGGCTCGAATGAGTCTACCGCGGACAGCGGGGTATTAATGCGACTCCCGCCACAAGATTCAGCAATGACCAGCGATAC
>NZ_MEIH01000066.1:0-21209 GCF_001723155.1 Haladaptatus sp. W1 | reverse complement strand
AAAGCACGGCTGGCTGAAAGAAGACCGACAGAAACGTCACGCGACGACGGAGAGTGAATAACCATGGCAAGCAACCGACTCGCCTGCCGCGACTGTCACGCCGTCGTCGAAGCGGACGAGGAAATTTGTCCGATCTGCAACTCCACCAGCCTCACCGAGGACTGGAGCGGCTACGTCTCCATCGCCCACCCGAGAAGAGCGAAATCGGGCAGGAGATGGAAGTCACGAAGCCGGGTAGCTACGCACTGAAAGTCAGATAGACTCGTGACCGAAACCGTCGTCTCGCTCCCGCGCGCGTTGCGCGGCGAGTTAAAGGAGCCACTCGGACCGATTTTCACCGACGCGGAGCGACTGCTCGAAACAGCCGAGACGCCCATCGTCGCGGTCGGCGACGTCGTTACCTACCACCTCGAATCGGCGGGCGTCACGCCGGACGTCGCGCTCGTCGATGGCATCACGAAACGCGAGCGCGTCGCCCCCGAAGTGCGCGAGGCGGTCAGCGACGACGCCCGACATGTGACGGTCGAGAACCCGGCGGGCGTCCTCACGGACGACCTCCTCACGGCCCTTGTCGCGGCCATCGAGGCGGCCGACCCGACGGTCCTCGTCGTGGAGGGCGAGGAGGACCTCGCGGCGCTTCCCGCTGTTCTCGCCGTCCCGACGGGTGCGAGCGTCGTCTACGGACAACCCGATGAAGGAATGGTGCTGGCGCGGGTTTCACCCGAGTTGCAGGCCGAGGTCGCCGACTTGCTGGCTCGAATGGACGGCGAGACGGAGCGACTGTTTTCGCTCGTCGGCTACGCGGACTGTCGCTAGCTAGCAAGCCGAAACGGTTTATGGGATGACTCTCACTATTGTATCACGATGGATGGGCGTGAAACTGACGAGGTGGTTGCGACCGAGTTCGCTCGGACGCTCCAGCAGTTAAAGCTGCAGGGGTGTAACCTCCTCCTGGTCGGTTCCGTCCCGGACGCCGTGCTGTCGGCGGCGAGCCGGAAACTGTTCGGCGACTCGGACGAGCGGCGGTTCCGGGTCGCGGTCCTGTCCGGGACGCCCAGAACGACGGTGTACGAACGGCTCCCGGAGGCGGCGCTCGACGAAACTGCGACCGTTATTGCACACGACACGGACGCGATGCCGCCGCACGTTCGATCCCCGGTCGTTCACGTCGATTCGGGTGTCCGCGAACTCACCTGTTCTATCTCGGAGGCGATAACGTCGTTCGACGTTTCGGGCGGTTTCCGACCGGGAGAACTTCGTTTCGGCCTCGACTCGCTGGCGTCGATGTTGACGCGCTACGACCCGACGCTCGTTCGGCAGTTCCTCGGCATCGTCGGCGGACAAGTCCGCGGCGCGAACGGGATGGGACACTACGTCCTTCCGCGGCCGTACGACCACGAACTCGTGGGTACCCTCGCGCCGCTGTTCGACGGAATCGTCGAGTACCGGGTCGATGCGGGGCGAGAGGAGCGGTGGCACTTTCCCAATCGGGACCTTCGCTCGCCGTGGCTCCCGCTGTGATTCCGTCGGTGGAATCGCCCACTTCGAAATCCTTTTACACGCTTCGGGGAGAAGAACACTATAACTGAGTGTTACACATGGAAGTCGAAATCCTCTCACAGGAGCAAAACCCAATGCTCCACCGGACTGAAGTGCGGTTCCAGATCGTTCACGACGAGGCAACGCCGTCGCGTCTCTCCGTCCGCGACAGCCTCGCGGCGAAACTCGACAAGAACGCCGACGAAGTGGTCGTTCACGAGATGAACACCAAGTTCGGCATGCGCAAGACCGTCGGCTACGCGAAGGTCTACGACAGTTCCGAACACGCCCGAGACATCGAGCAGGACTACATGCTCGAACGCAACAAGATCACGGCCGACTCCGAAGGTGAGGCGGAACCGGAAGCCGAGGAGGCTGAATAATGCCGCGACACGAACTCTACAACGACGACGGTACGACCGAGCGCGAGCAGTGCCCGCGCTGTGGCGACTCGTTCCTCGCGGACCACGGCGACCGGCTTCACTGCGGCAAGTGCAGCTACACCGAGTGGAAGTAAATGCGAATTCTCGGCGTCGAAGGGACCGCGTGGGCGGCCAGCGCGGCTCTCTTCGATTCTGAGACGGATGCGGTTTTTATCGAAACTGACGCCTATCAACCCGAGAGCGGCGGCATTCATCCGCGCGAAGCCGCGGAACACATGAGCGATGCGATTCCGCGCGTCATCGAGACGACGTTGAACGAGGCGGCCGAGGACATCGACGCCGATGACCGAAGCTCATCGAGCAAACGGGTGTCGCCCGTTGACGCCGTTGCCTTCTCGCGGGGGCCGGGACTCGGCCCGTGTCTGCGCATCGTCGGGACGGCAGCGCGCGCCCTGTCGCAATCGTTGGACGTTCCGCTCGTCGGCGTGAATCACATGGTCGCCCACCTCGAAATCGGGCGGCAACGCTCGGGCTTCGACTCCCCGGTCTGTCTGAACGCGAGCGGTGCCAACGCCCACGTCTTGGGCTACCGAAACGGTCGGTACCGCGTCCTCGGCGAGACGATGGACACGGGCGTCGGCAACGCCATCGACAAGTTCACCCGCCACGTCGGGTGGTCTCATCCCGGCGGGCCGAAGGTCGAGCAAGCCGCGAAGGACGGCGAGTACATCGACCTGCCCTACGTCGTGAAGGGGATGGACTTCTCGTTTTCGGGCATCATGAGCGCGGCGAAGCAAGCCGTGGACGACGGCCACGCCGTCGAAGACGTCTGCTTCTCGCTGCAGGAGAACATCTTCGCCATGCTGACGGAGGTGGCCGAACGCGCCCTCTCGCTGACCGATCGGGACGAACTCGTCCTCGGCGGCGGCGTGGGGAACAACGCACGCCTCCGCGAGATGCTCGCCGAGATGTGCGAGCAGCGCGGCGCGGAATTCTACGCCCCGGAACCGAGATTTTTGAGCGACAACGCCGGGATGATAGCCGTCCTCGGCGCGGAGATGCTGGCGGCGGGCGATACGATTCCCGTCGCGGACTCGGCCGTGGACTCGAACTTCCGCCCGGACCAGGTGTCCGTCACGTGGCGCGGGAGGGAAGCCGACGCCTTCCGTTCCGACGTTCCCGACGAGGTTCGCGGCGCGGAAGCGACGGTGGACATCGGCCCGGAGCGCGTGGAAAAGCGCCGGACGCCGAAATCCTACCGCCACCCGACGCTCGACGCGACGCTTCGAAAGGAGCGGACGACGCTCGAAGCGCGTCTCACCAGCGACGCGCGGCGTGCGGGCGTCCCGACGCCGGTCGTCTACGACGTCGACCTCGTGGAGTCGGCCATCGAGCTCGAGCACGTCGGCGACGCCGACCTCCGGGACGAACTCACCGCCGACCGGGTGCGCGACGTGGGTCGGCACCTCGGAACCCTTCACCGAAACGGCATCGTCCACGGCGACCCGACGACGCGGAACCTCCGCTGTTCCGCCGACCGCACCTACGTCATCGACTTCGGCTTGGGCTACTACTCGGACGACGTGGAGGACTACGCGATGGACCTGCACGTCTTCAGCCAGAGCCTCGCCGGGACTGCCGACGACGCCGCGGAACTCCAGCGCGCCTTCGAATCGGCCTACGAGGAGGCGGGCGACGACGCGGTGCTCGACCAACTGCGCGAAATCGAAGGCCGCGGTCGGTATCAGTAGCGCCGGTTTTTGCGCCGAAACTTCCCGCGTCTGATTTCCATTCGCAATTACCGTCCCGTTGTGTCCGTCTTCATCGCTGTCTGCCTCGATTCTCTCCGTTGGCGAACGCACCGTAGCGTCCGCGCAACCCTTCCAATCCAATGCCCCAAATGCTATAATAGGTGCGGCCCATGTTTATCACATGTCCGACAAGGAAACCTCCGGTACGCTCTTCGGTGTCCCGTACAACTTCGAACGACCCAGCATGGGCCGAATGCTTTCGGCCTACTGGAAGCCCGGCGAGGGAATGTTGGTCGAAAAGCCGTTCGGCATCGGTTACACGCTCAACCTCGCCAACTGGCGCTCGTGGGTCATCCTCGCCGTCGCCGGACTCATGTTCTGGATGGAGAGCAACAAGGGCGCCGAGACGGAATCCGAAAACGAGCCCGTCGAAGTCATCGTCGACGACGACTGATTCGACGCTTCTTTTTCCCCGCGCGACTCTCTCTCGCGTATGATTCGGTTCGTCACCGGCAACGAGGGTAAGGTCCGCGAGGCGCGCGAGTATCTGAACGACGACGTTCGTCAAATCGACTACGACTACACGGAGGTCCAGAGCGACGACCTCGCCGAAATCGCGCTCCACGGCGCGCGCGAGGCGTTCGAGGAGACGGGCGGCGAGGGACCCATCGTCGTGGACGACGCGGGCCTGTTCATCGACGCCGTCGGCGGTTTCCCGGGACCCTACTCGGCCTACGTCGAGGACACGCTCGGCGTCGAGCGCGTCTGGCAACTCGCGGAGCGCGAGGAGAACCGCCGCGCGCACTTCCGCTGCGTCGTCGCCTACTACGACGGCGAGAACGCGGAGACCTTCTCCGGCGCGGTTCCGGGGACGCTCGTCGCGCCGCGCGGCGACGGCGGGTTCGGCTACGACCCCATCTTCGAACACGAGGGCAAGACGCTCGCCGAGATGAGCACGGAAGAGAAGAACGCCATCTCACACCGTGGGCGCGCGCTGGCGAAGTTCGCGGACTGGTTGGCAGAGCAGTAACGAACCCGTTCTCTTCCGGCCGACGTGAGCTACTCCCGAGCGTCTTCGTCCGGGCCGGGGTACTTCCCACCCACTACCACGTTGTACAGGCTTTCGGGGTCGAACAGGGTCACGAACCCGTCGGGACGCTTCACGCTGACCGGAATCCGGCCTTGGAGCGCGCTCCCGGTCTTCGCGCTCCGCAACGAATCGTCGTAGGAGAGGATGTGCGCCGCGTTTCCGGCGTGAGCGCTGGCGAGCGCGGGGTGGTCGCCGGGCGTCTGCTCGACGCGGATTCGGAGGTCCTCGATTCGTTCGCGCCAGTCGCTTGCGAGGTCGTCGTCCGCCAGTTCGCGGATGACGGCTTCGGCGTCGGAAAGGAGGTCGTCGCTGGCGACGAGTTCGACCCACGAGTGGCCGCGCACGATGTCCATCGCGTCGCGGGCGTCGCCGCCGACTAACACGTCCGCCGCCAACACGTCCGCATCGACCGCGAGGCGGGCGGGATGCGGGTCACTCATCGCGTCGCTCCGCGAGCGTTTCCCGAATCGTTTCGACATCGGTTTCGGCCCCTGCCGCCCGCTCGAACAGTTCTCGCCACGTCATGATTCGACGTGAGGTCCCGAACGGGAAAACTGGTGTGGGTCTCTCCGTGATACTCCTCCGCTGAGTCATGTCGGACATCCTGATTCACGAGAAGCGGTGCCGTACCGCAACGATTCGACATAGCAGAAGTATTTTAACATTTCCACAGAATGATAACTTAATGGTACGGAACGTATCGAAGTACACCGTCCTCGCCCTCGAGCAGGTACTGGTGTTACTCATTGCCCCCGTTGCGGCGACCGGACCGACTACCGGGCCGCAGTCCCCCAGCAACGAACGCTCTCCAACAGTGCCGACCCCGCCGATTCTATCTCCGTGATGGAGAACGGCGACGCGGTTCTCGCCTACAACAACTCGAATTCGGGGAACGGCACCATGGAGTTCGGAGCGAACGTGACGACCGGTCTCGTTCACATCCTCGCCACCGACGAAACCGAGTCGGACATGGACGCCGTGGCGTCGCTCGTGATGACGCCGGACGGCTACAGCGGAAACGGGTCGCTCACCGCCAACCGCCCCGACTCGATTTCCGACCTCACGCTCGACGTCAACAGCAAGCAGAACGAGCAAACATCGACGGGCGACCTCTCGCTCGACGCGACGTTCGACAGCGGTTCCTCGCTGTCCATGCTCAACTCCGTGAACACCGAGGGTCACGTGACGGTCACCGCCGACTCGTTCAGCACGAAGGGGTCGGGAACGGTGTCCTCGGCCATGGCGGCGGGTGCCGACAAGGAACTGAAATACGACCTCCGCGAGACGGAGAACGGCTTCGTCCTGAAGGGCACCCAAAGCGGTGCGATTTCGCCGTACATGTCCAGTTCGTGGGATAGCCGTGAGAACGCGAAGGAACACTTGAAATCCCAGTACGCCTCCGTTGCGACGCAAAACGGCGGCTCCGCGACGGTGACCATCGACAGCTACGAGTACGACGAATCGGGCGTCAAGCCGACGCTCGACATCCAGTACCACGTCGAGTTCACCGGCCTCAAGGACGCCATCGCACAGTCCATCGCACAGAGCCTGAAGTCCTCACAGCAGGTTTCGCTCTCCGACGAGGAGATAGACTCCCTCTCCGAGGACATCGAGAAGATGCGGATCGACCACGTGACGTTCGGACTGAACCAGCACGACGGTACGATGAAGCTCAGCTGGGACGTCGAGGTCGAGAACTACGATGCCGCCGCGCTCGCCGCGCTCGAAGTGGCAGGGAACACGAACGCGTCGTCGATGAACGGCCAGAACATCGACCGAATGAAAAAGACGCTCGAAGCACAGCAGGCGGCGAATCTCGAACAGACGGTCGAGTGGTCCGCCGAAGCGACCCACCCCTCCTCGGAAACGACCACCGTGACGGCCGAGGTTCACTACGACAGCAAGAACTGGAGGGCGTACGTTCAGGAGCTGAAGGACCGTGACATCGAACTGGGACGCTCGTCGGTGACGCTCCACGTCGAGTCGAACGGCGACGAGGTGACCGCGCGCGGCTCCGTCGAGATGAAGCAGAAGGAGATGCTCTCGAAGGTGACCGACTCGATGCTCTCCTCGTTCGGGTCCTCGAAAGCGACCTCCGGCGGGTCGGAACTGGTGAAGGCGTTCCGAAGTAGCGACTTCCAGTCCGCTCGCATGGACGTGGACGTCGAGTCCGGGACCGTCACCCTCGAAGGTGGCGCGAAGTTCGACAACATGACCGCCTTCGCCGACGTGCTCGGCGACTCCTACGGCGACACGGAGGTCGCCAGCATCGTCGGTCGGACGAACAACGACACGACGACGACCTACGTCCACGTGACGGGTCTCGTCGGTGAGAACGCCTCGAAGGAAGACGTTCGCGCGCTCGCCGTCGCCAACGCCGACACCGAGATTCACATGGCCGGCGAGTGGGACCGCGAGTTCCCCTCGATGGACACCGAAGACGCCGCGACGTATCTCGGCGTGCAGCAGGCGAACGGAAAGGAAACGAAGTCCGCGAGCGAATCCGGTCAGCCCGGTTTCGGCGTCGGAATTGCAGTCGTCGCCCTCGCCGGTGCGGCGCTGCTCGCGCGCCGCGACTGATTCGACTCCCGACTGAACGAAACTACGTCCGCTTTTTTCGGCCGCTTGCGTCCCACGTTCCTTCGTTGCTACGGATTCGTATCTTCGAGTTCGAGTAGCTGGCTCGCACGCGGTCACCGACTTGCGCCCGATTGAAATCGTCGCGTCCCGTCGGCGCGGTGTAGCACCCGACGGAATCCGAACCGCTCGACCAGTCCGGGCTACACACGCCCACGACGTAGCCGAGGCTCTCGTACTCGTCGCGCAAGCGGTCGTCGAACGTCTCCGAAATCCGCAATCGCTTCGGGTCGGGGAACCGCTCGACCCACCGTTCGGCGACGCTGACGATGGGGTCGTCGGCCAACTCGCTCAACTCCACGCTGATGACCGTCTCGTCGCGTAACCCCTCGTTCTGCCGTCGCGTTCCCGTTATCTCCTTCTTCTCGACGTAGCCGCCGACGGCGGCGAGCGCGGAACAGCCAGCGAGAGCCCCACCGGCGGCGCACGCCGAGATGGTTGTTAACACGTCTCGCCTCGAAGGCATACGAATACCTCGACCGTCGACAACTAATAAATTATGTCAGCTTATACCATGGGTTCGGGCAGAACCGAACGCACGAAATGAAATCGGGTATCCTCAGGCCGACGCGTTTCCGAGGACGTTCGTTCGCACCGTCTTCCGGTAGTTGAGCGAGTCGAGAGCGATTCGCTGCGTGTGGCCGCGATATTCGACGACGACGTAGTAGCTGACTTCGAGCGTGCTCTCCTCGCCGCGGCGGAGGTGGGTCTTCCACCACGGGCCGAGTTTCGCGTTGTTTAGTGCCACCGTGTCCCGAATCGTCGTCTCGCTGTGCGGACTGATTTCGACGTTCTTCGCCGTCGATTCGTCCGAGAGGACGATACCGTTCATCGTTATCCGGGAGCCGATTTCGACGACGCGAACGGACTCGCTCCGGTCGTTTTTCACCGTCGCCGACGCCTCGATGGGCGTTTCATCCATCGTCGCGTGGCCCCAGTCCGCCCGTATGTCCTCGATGCGTCCGATCGGTCGTCCCGCGACCGAGAACGTCTGACTCGACTCCGAGTCAACCGGCCCGAGCATGTCAGTTCGGATGGTTCCGCGGTCGGCCTTCCCACCGACGGGGAGGCGGGCGAATCCGGCATCGACCGTCACGTCGCGCTCGACCACGCGGTCGGTCTTCTCGCCGTTATTGACGTGCGTGGCCCACCACCGTTGTATCTTCTCGTCGGTGATCTCTCCGGTGAGATTGATATCGGTCTTCCCCGGTCCGATATCCCAGCTCGTCTTACCGTCGACCAGCGGCACGTCGTTCATCAGCACGCGGTATCTCGCATCGACCGAAAGGTGTTCGGCGAACACCGACCCCGGTTCGTTCGGGTTGGTCACGGACGCGTGGGTTCGAACGCCGGTGTTCCCCTCGTCGGGGACGACCCACTCGCTGTAAACCGACTGGAGTTCCGGCGGGGCGAACGACTGCGCTTCGTTCCGTGGCACGACCTTCGTCGTCGTCTTCCCGCCGCCGAGCACGTCGGTTGTGAACACGATGCGCTTGCTCATGAACGGGAGTCCGACCTTCTGTGCCGTCCCATTCTCGTGGACGACCGCGTAGAACTGCACGTCCATCGTCGTCTTTTCGCCGTTCTCGATGTGGCTCTGCCACCACTCCGGCAGCTTGCCGTTGTCGAACGTCGAATCGATGCCGAACGAGGTCGTCTGGCCGGGTTCGACGTGCACTTCGTCGTCGGTCGTTCCGTCGGCGACGGTCACGTTGTTCATCGTGATGGTGTAGCCGAGCTGTGAGAAGACGACCTCGCCGCTGGTCGGATTCTCGACGGTCGCGTTGACGTTCAGGGGCGTCGTCTCCGTCGTCGCGTGCCCCCACGACGCTTCCGTCTTCGTGACCCGAAGGATTTCCCGATTTCCGGCGGTCATCGTCCGCGTTTTGTTACTGTCGAACGCGCTCAGCAGGTCGGTTTCGAAGGCTCGCTTCTCCGCGGGCAGGTCCTTCGAGAACATGGGGACGCTGATGGACGGTCGGACGCTGACCGTCGTCTTCTCGCCGTTGTTGATGTGGGTCGCCCACCACGCCGGTATCTTTCGATTGTCCATGCGGGTCGTCATCGAAACCGTCGATTTTCCGGATGGCAGGCCGAGGTTCTCGACCGTTCCCGTGGCGACCGTCACCTCGTTCATCCCGACTTCGTAATCGAGGTCCGCCCCTTCGGTACGCCGACCGAACTGGGGTTGTTCACCGCGATGTCCGTCCGAATTTCCGTCGTTTTGGCGGTGACGGCACCCCAGTCGGTCTGGACGTTCTCGACGGTCGGTTGGCCGACCGTCACGATTCCGGACGTGAGCGCGACGCCGACCCCGCCCGCCGTCACGACGAAGAGAGTCAACACGGCCACGACCAGTTTTCCGACGAGGCTACGAACCGCCATCGTCGTTCAATCCCCGTAATGTATCTTTTGATATACAGTTCATTATGGGGTCAATTCGCACCCACCACCAAGTAAGTTTACCTGTAATTATCCATACGAAGGCTGAGCTTCGTCTCTTCTTATATCAGATTCGTGTCTCTTTTCTCCCGGGCACTCCACCGAAAACTGTCGCCACACGTACCGAAACTCTCGGCGTGAAACCTCGCTTCGCGGTCAGCGTTCGGCGGCGCGGACGAGTTCGACGACCTCCGCTCGAACCTCCTCGGAGGCGGGGCGATGCGGACGTCGCGGCTCCCCGGCGGGTGCTCCGCGTTCGCGCATTGCCGTCTTGGCTCCGGGGACGCCGTGTTCGCTCGTGACCGCCCGATTCAACTCGACGAGACTGGCGTTCAACCCCCGCGCCTGTCCGTCGTGACCGCCTCGGTGAAGCCGGTAGATTTCGCTGGCCCGCTCGGGTGCGACGTTCGCCAATGCGAGGACGCCGCCGTCGGCACCGGCGTCGAGTCCGGCGGCGTAGACGCTCCCGCTCCCGACGAGGAGGTCGAAATCGTCGTCCTCCGTGCGGGCGCGTTCCCGCTGGAGTCGCGTCAGGTTCCCGCTCGAATCCTTTATCCCGGCGATGTTCTCGTGTCCGGCGAGTTCGCCGACTGATTCGGGCGACAGGAAGACGTTGGTGTACGCCGGAACGCTGTAGAGGTATACGGGGAGCGGACTCTCGTCGGCCACCGAGCGATAGTACTCGACCATCGTGTCCTCGTCGTGGCCGTAGTAGAAGGGCGTGACGACGAGCGCGGCGTCGGCACCTGCTTCCGCCGCGAGGGTCGTCTGGCGGAGCGTTTCGCGGAATCCGGGGTGACCGGTTCCGGCGAGAACCGGCACGTCGGCCTCTTCCGCGACGATTTCGACCACGCGAGCGCGTTCCTCGACGCTCATCAGTTCGGCCTCGCTGTTCGACCCGCAGGGGACGATAAAATCGACGCCCCGTTCTTCGACCCACGCGACGAGTTCCCGGAGGTCGTCCTCCTGCAAGGCACCTTCCTCGTCGAACGGCGTCAACAGTGGCACACCAGTTCCGTGCATGGCTATCACCTCTCGCGGCGACCGTATGAATTCGAGGGTCGCGGTAGAGGCATACGGCCGTCTGACGCGGTTTTAAGTTATCACCGAACCCATCCGCGAACGGGCGCGCACAACACCCTCTCTCCCATCCTCCCACTCCGCGCGCCCGGCACACACCACCCACACCCACCCTGCACCCCGCTCTCCCACACCCTCCGCTCGGCACTCCCCCCTTTCGTCCGACGCGATGTTTTCACCCGTCGTAGGCAGTACCTTCGCCGTCGTAGCCGCGTCCTGATTGGGGCAAAGGATTCCTGTCCCCCGGGCAAACGGCACATAACAAAGAGGTGTCCGGCCATTCGTACAGTTGCGCCCGACGGCTCGGGCGCGAAGCGTGTCGCAGTCTCGCGGTGGGTCTCCCGGCGGGGCCGGGGGCTCTGGCGACGGGTTGGCTTCCCGTTACAGTGTCACCAACCCCCCCACGAAAGTTCTCGTCCCGGACGACCCTAGAACCCCGCGCTGCCCAATCGTTTTTCGCTTCGTTGGTGATTCCCCGCCGAGCGGTGTCGCCGTGGATGGCGGGTCACCGATGGTCGCGTCTCTTCCGCTCGGATAGGTCCGATCCTCGGATAGTCACGCTGTTCGAAAACGGATACGTCGAACGTCGCTCAAGCGGTCGCCTGCAGCCGTTCGCGCACGTCCGGGAGCGCGTCCCGGGCGGCGATGAGCGCCACGCGGTCACCGCCTTCGATTTTGGTTCCCGGTAGCGGAATCGTCATCCGCTCTCGGTCACGGCCGTGGGCGTAAATCCGTGCGTCGGTAGGCAACTCCACGGCGTGCACCCGCGTTCCGACGAGCGGCGATTCGCTCGGAATCGTCATCGTCGTCAACTGTAGGTTCTCGGTCAGGTCGGCGATGACGTCGAAGTCGCCGCCGAGCAGCGCCGTTTTCGCCCCCGCTGCTCCGAGGCGCTCGGGGTATATCACCTCGTCCACGTCGTCCGCGTACTTGTGATAGATGTCCGCCCGGTAGTCCTCGTCGATGCGCATGACGGTCCGACAGCCGTGGTGTTTGCCGACCATGCAGGCCGCGAAGTTGACGTTCAGGTCCCCCGTCAACCCCGCGATGGCGTCCGCGGTATCGAGACCGGCGTCCACCAGAGCGTCTTCTTTCACCCCGTCTCCCTCCGTGACGGTGAATCCCTTGTCACGCGCCCGTTCCACCCTGTCCGGGTCGTCGTCGACGATAACGACTTCGTGCCCTTCTTCGGTCAGAACCCGGGCGGTTCGGAGCCCCACGCGACCGGACCCGACGATAATAAATCGCATGGGAATGAATGGCACGGCAGGGGCAAAAACGTTGGTGTCAGAGATGTGAATAGAGGAGTTTTCTCGGAGTGAAAGCCACCGCTCACGAACTGAATTCGAAGAAAGCCTAGGCCGGGATTTGAACCCGGGCTCTCGTCCTTACCAAGGACGCGCTTTACCGCTAAGCTACCCAGGCGCGGGTATTAATTTCTACACGCCGAACCGGGTTTAGGCGTTTCGATTCGCGTCAGGGGTCGGTGGCCGACGAGGTGGTTTCGTCGCGCCAGTTCGGCCGTCGTCCCGACAGTTTCGTCAGTATGTCCACGGCCTCGTCGAAGAGCATCTCCGTCGAGTCGCGGTTGGCGACCGAGGTGGCGAGTCGCTCCGCGTACCGGCGGATACCCGTCGGGACTTCGCCGCCGGTCGCCGTCGTTCCGGCGACGATTGCGAGTTCAAACACGTCGGTTTCGAGTGCGTGGTCGTCACGGCGTTCGGTCTGGTCCCGGCCGAACGATTTGACGGTTCGAACCGCCGTGTCGGCCGCCTCCGTCCGGGCCAGCAGCGAAAATCCGCGCGAAACCATCACGTCCGCGGCCAAGATGGCGACGTTGCTCTCCGTGTATGGCTGTTCGCCGTCCCACGGTTCGTTGCGTGCGAGCGTCCGCGTGAGTCCCAATCCTTCGTAGATGAGTTGCACTCCGGCGGCACGGTTTTCGACCTCGCCGGTGCTGGCACCGCTCTCGACCGCTCGCGCGCTCAGTAGCGTCAACACCCCCGGGACGACCGTCGATGACTCCAGTAGTCCGTCGATGTGGTCGCGGAGATGCGCTGGCGTGATGTCTCCGATAGCCTCGCGCGCAGCTCCGCGCGCCCGGACGGCCTCTTCCATTGTCGGGTCTTACGACGGAATCGCCAAAGACCTTTGGAAAGCGTCTCCAACGTGATGGTATGATTCGCGTCACGGACGACCCGAAAATTAGAATCGTTACCATCGACCGCCCGGAACGGCGGAACGCGCTCACCCTCGACGGGTTGGATGCCTTCTCCGAGGCGGTCCGGGAAGCGACGCAACCGGTCGTCTACCTCCGTGGCGCGGGTACGGCCTTCTGCGCGGGTGCCGACCTCGACGTGGTGGCCGGATTGGACGACGAATCGGCGACGGAACTCGCTACCAGTGGACAACGCGTGGCGAACGACATCGAAGGCGCAGAAAGCGTCGTCGTCGCCGGTATCGACGGCGCGGCACGCGGCGGCGGCGTCGAACTCGCGTTGGCCTGTGACGTGCGGGTCGCTACCCCCGACGCGACGTTCGCCGAACCGGGCGTTCGCCTCGGCATCTTCGGCGCGTGGGGCGGTACGACCCGCCTCCCGGAAATAGTTGGAATGGGCGACGCGCTCGACCTCGCGCTCACCGGCCGCGTCGTGACCGCCGAGGACGCCCATCGGATGGGCCTCGTCTCCCGCGTCGTAGCGCAACCGCGGAAGGTGGCCGACCGTCTCGCCGCGAACGACCCGGACGCGCTCCGCGTCGTCAAAGGTCGCGTCCGCGACCGGTCGTCCATGGACGTTCAACTCGCCCGCGAAGCCGAGGCGTTCGGCGATCTCGTCGCGGCGAACGCGGACGATATCGCAGCGCGGCGCGAGTAGCGGAAAAACGGGTCCACACAGGGTCTACAACGGGTCAGGCGCTGGCGGGACGCCGCGTTTGTGTTCGCTTCGGTCGTACATCTCGCCGATGCGTCGAACGTCGTCCGCCGTCGCGCCCTCGACCTGTCGCGCGGTCGCCGAAACCGACAGCCGTCCGTCAACGTGCAGCGCCAGAATCGCGTCGAGCGTGTCGTAGTCGATGCCCAGTTCTTCCTCGTCGGTCTGTCCCGCCCACAGCCCCGCGGTCGCTTCCTTTTCGGCGAGTTCGTCCGGCGCGCCGACGTGCTTGGCGAGTTGGCGCACCTGCTGTTTGTAGAGGTTGCCGATGGGGTGACAGTCAACCGCGCCGTCGCCGTACTTCGTGAAGTAGCCCACCAGCGCCTCGGTTCGGTTGCCGGTTCCGAGGACGACCGACCCCTCGTGGTTGGCGACGAGGTAGTTCATCACCGCGCGGGTTCGGGCGCGGGCGTTGCCGACCGCCATGTGGTCGCCCTCGGCTTCCGAGTAGGCGTCGAGGAACGAGTCCACGATGGGGTTGATTTCGAACACGTCGTAGGTGATTTCGAGTTCCGACGCGACCCATTCGGCGTCGCTCATGTTGTCCTCCCGACTCACCGCGCCGGGCATGACGAGTCCGTGGAGGTTCTCCGTTCCCAGCGCCTCCGCCGCGAGGTAGGCCGTCAACGTGCTGTCGATGCCGCCCGACAGGCCGAGGACCGCCGACTCGGTTCCCGCGTCCCCAACCGTCTCGCGGATGAACGATACGATGTGGTCGCGGCGTGCGTCGAGTTCCTCGTCCGACAGTTCGAGGTCTATCATGTACGGCAGTAGGAACGCGGCCGACTAAAACCTCTCCTCCGTGTCGTATTTCTGGACGAACGTCCGAAACGCTACGTTGAAGTGAGCGCGGAATGAAAGGGAAAACGAAGCAACCGCTCGCTCTCGTCCGGTTGAACCTATTTTGGGTTCGAGAGCACCGGTGGTGAGCAAATCCCTCGGATTTGCGAGTCGCGGTGCGCGGGACGAACGAAGTGAGTGCCGTGCACCGGTGTCTTGGCGAGCGAAGTGAGGCAAGGCACGGTGTGAATGCAATGAGCACCGGTGGTCTAGTGGCAGGACATAAGCTTCCCAAGCTTATAGCCCGGGTTCAACTCCCGGTCGGTGCATTCTGCGAGGAACGGACGTGACGAGCGGATGCACTCACGGGCGTTGTGCACGCGAGTCGCAGCCGAGCGAAGCGAGGTCGTCTCGCCCAGTTCAACTCTCGGTCGGTGCATCCTCTTTTACACGTCGTCGATTTCGAATCGCACGCCGTCGTTCGTCCCGTCCGTCACCGAAATCGACCAGCCGTGGGCGTCGATAATTTCTCGGACGGTGACGAGTCTCGTGTCGTCGTCGGTGCCGTCGGGGTGAAACACCTGTCCGTGTTCGTCGGTGGAGAATTCGTGGCCGTCGTCTTCGAAGTAGAACCCGGGGCGGTCGGGGAGCGCGCCGACGCGAATCGTCGCACCGGTGTCGGCGTGTTCGACCGTGTTTCGAATCAGGTTTTCGAAGGCCCGTTGGAGGTGGCTGTGACTCCCCACGACGGGTTCGAGTCCGTCCTCGACCTCCAACGTGATGGTGTCGTTCGCGGTGGTCACCCACGCGTCCACGACGACGTGTTCGAGGTCCACCGCGGTGGCGTCGATGTCGTTCGCTTCGTCGTCGGTGAGCGAACGCGCGTCGTCGATGAGTGCCTCGATTCGGTCGAGCGCGTCCTCGATGCCGTCGAGGTGCTCGGTGTCGTTTTCCTTGCGGGCGAACTCGACGTAGGCTTGCGCGACGTGTATCGGGGTCCGGAGGTCGTGCGTGACGGTGGTTTCGAACTCCGCAAGGCGGTTTCTCCGTCGGGTGAGTTCCGCCTCGCGGCGGTCGCGTTCCAGTTCGTCGCCGATCCACTTCCCGATGAGCTCGACGAGCGTGATTTCCCACTGGGTGAACTCCTCGATGCGGTTCTGATTGTCGTAAAAACAGACGGTGCCGTACACGTCGTCGTCGATAACGACCGGCGTTCCGATGTAGCAGCGGACGCCCATGTCGGTGAACCCGGCGCGGGACGTCATTTCCGGGGCTTCGGCGGCGATGTCGGCGAGGGCGACCGTTTGCTCGGTGTCGATGGTACGCTTACAGTTCGTCTCCGCCACGGAAACGACGTCTCCCGCTTCCGTCTCGTCCGTCGGGTCGTGGACGAATTCGAAGACGTACTCCTCCCCATCGACGGCGGAGAGGGCACAGAACTCCGTTCCGAGGACGTCGCGGCCGATTTCCAACAGCGCTTCGACCTTCCGCTCGAACGATCGTCCCGTGTCCGTGATGACGCGGTAGATGTCGGTCAGAACGCGGTCGTCCCGCTTCGAATCCGCTTCGAGTCCCGCGTGCTCGGTTCGCTTGTCCTTGTCCATGTTCCGGTGTCTCCGTCTGGTCGGTCGCTTGCGACCATCGTGCGGACCGACAGACTCGGTGCCGGTCGATGAATCGGTCGGGTCTCCGTTATGACCTCGTTCCCAGTATCACAATTTAAATATGATTGTTGGATTCTCTGTCCGGTCGTTTACATTCAATCGTCATAAAAGCATTCGCTTCGACCCGTACCGCTCTTCTGAGCCGTCAAAAACAGCGTTCGAAGGCGTCGTCGTGTCGAATGGTGAGCAACTTCTCCGTCTCGTCGTCCCCGAATTTCATGGGTCGTCGCCACCACGGACCCTTTCCCGAATCGCTCGACAGTTCGGTTACGATTCGGTTCGCCGTCACTCCCGCTTCGGGACTGCTCAACGGAACCGCCGTCTCGTAGAGTTCCGACCCGTCCTCGCTCCCCGCCACCAGCACCTCCGCGTCGAACTCCTCGCGCTTCAGGTGGGCGTTGTTCTCGAACGTCGCCCGCGCCTCCGCCGGAAGTTCCGCGAACTCCTCGCCGGAAATCGGGTCGCGCGCGAGTCGAAACTGGCCGATGATGTACGTCCCCCACTCCGGTGCGATCCACTCGCGCTTTGGCTCCCCGGCCGTCGAGAGCGTCGCGTAGAAGAAGACGTAATCGCCCGCGGTCAGCGACAGCAACGGTCGTGCCTTCACGCCGAAGGGGTCCCCGTAGGTGTAGCGTTCACAGCAGGGGTACTCCGCGAACTCCGGGTCGAGGTGAACGGGGAGTTCCTCCGCTCCGCTCGGCAGTTCGGCGGTGGTATCGAGGTCGGCGTACGTCGGAACGGAGCGAGCGGTCGGCTCCGATTCCGGTATCGGGAGGTACTCGAACCCCCCGGCCGGGAATATCGGGCCGCGGACGCCGGGTTGGTTCGTGTTAGCGGCGACGTTGATGGCGACGGCGCGAGGCATGGCTCACGGTGGGTGTGCGGCCGGGAAAAGCGTGACTACCACACGCCGAGCGGGCCGATACACTCCCGGCAGAACGTGTACTCGGTACCGTTTTCCGTACCGCAGTGTGGACAGACGCGTCTGTCCGAGTCACTTTCGTTGAACTCCTCAAGGATGCTCTCCCGATGGATGTCGTCGGGAACCCGCCCGTCCGGTCCGGATGGTGTGGACGCGAACAGCGGTGAATCGTCCTCACTCCGGAGATATCGGTAGATGAGGAGCTGTAGGCCTACGAACAGGACGACGTACAGGATTATCCACCCCCAGACGTTCATGGGATACCATGACATACGTCGCCATGCTACTTGGTAGCTTCGCACGACAGGATTCAGAAGTGTTTTTGAACTGAACGAACTTCGGCGGTTACGCCGGCTGAAGTTTGAGAATGCGGTCGTCCTGTGGTGCCGGGTTCGACGCGCGCCCGTCTTGGTTGCTCGTCATGACGTACAAGTCCCCCTTCGGTCCGGTGAAGGTCGTCCGGAGACGGCCGTACTCCCCGTCGAGGAGACGCTCTTGTTCGACCACGTTCCGCTCGTCGATTCGTACCCGGTGAAGGTGCGTATCCACGAGCGACCCGAAGAAGAAGTCGCCCTTCCACTGTGATATCGGACCGTCGTAAAACGTCGCTCCGCCGGGTGCGATGGTCGGCGTGTAGGTCGCAATCGGGTTCGCGTACTCGTCGCTCTTCCCGGTCACGTCGGGCCACCCGTAGTTGTTCCCCGCTTCGAGGACGTTGATTTCGTCGTTCACGTCAGGACCGTGTTCCGTGCTGTATAGGGTCCCCTCGTCGAACGCCAACCCTTGCGGATTTCGATGGCCGTAGGTGAACACCTCGTTGTCGAACGGATTATCCGGGTGCGGTCGTCCGTCCAACGTCAGCCTGAGGACCTTCCCGGCCAACGAGTCCGCGTCCTGTGCCCGTTGGCGGTCTGACGCGTCTCCAGTGGTGACGAATAGTGCGTCGTCGTGAATCAACAGTCGTCCACCGTCGTGGTTGGACGCCGCCGGAATTTCATCGAGAACGACCGTCTCCCGTTCGAATCCGTCGCTGACGCGGTGGCGGACGACCCGGTTTTGGAGCGTTCCCCCGGATTCGTAGGTCTGGTAGGTGTACGCCAGATTCTCGTTTTTCGGATGGAACGCGAGGCCGAGTAATCCACCTTCGCCGACGTGCGCGATTCGGTTCGTCATGTCGGCGATTATCTCGTGGTCGTTGTCCCGAATCCGACGAATCCGTCCCGGTCGCTCGGTGAAATAGAGGTCGCCGTTCGACGAGAACGCGGCACCCCACGGCACTTCGAGGTTCATGGCGACCGTCTTCACACGCACCCCCCGTTCCCCGTTCGTGGTCGTCGCTCCCGTGGACCGGCCAGGGGAGTCAATACACCCGGCGAGTCCCGTGATACCGAGTGCCATCGATTGGAGGTACGTGCGGCGTCGCATACCTCACATGACGGATTGACCGGAGAAAAGCGATACGGGTTACTCCGACGAATCGAGGGGTCGCTGGAACTCGTCGAACGGTTCGAAGTCCTCCGGGAGTTCGTAGTCGATGCGCCGCGACTCCTTCTCCGTCGGCGGAACGTCGTCCAACGGAGCGGCCTCGTCCTCCCATCCCGGCTTGATCTTGATGCTCTTTGCGGGGGTGCCGACGGCGATGTGATGGGCGGGAATATCACTCTGGACGACGGACCGCGCCCCGACGACGGCATCTTCGCCGACCTTCATACCGGCGCGCACCATCGCGTCGTAGGTCACGCGCGCGTCGTCTTCGATTATCGTGTGGAAGTTCGTCACGTCCGTCTGGTCCACGATGTCGTGGTCGTGGCTGTAGATGTGCACGTTGTCGCTGATAGAACAGCGGTTCCCGATGGTCAACTTCCCGCGGTCGTCGAGGTGCACGTCGTCGTGGATGACCGTGTTGTCGCCGACGGAGATGTTGTGGCCGTAGGTCATCGTGACGCCCTTGAAGATTCGGAGGTTGTCGCCCGCCTCCTCGAAGAGGTGGTTGGCGAGCATCTCGCGGAATCGGAGGGCGAATTCGACGTTATCGGCCATCGGCGTCGCGTCGAACTGCCGCCAGAGCCACTGGAGGTGTTTGGACGTGCGGAACTTCTCCTCGTCCTTCTCGGCGTAGTATTCGCTCTCCAGCGTCGAGTTACAGGGGTCGTAGCTCTGGAGGCGTACGCGTTCGGCGTTCGACACCGGTTCGCCGTTTTGCCACGATTCGTAGGCGTCCCGGTCGCCGTGCAGGTCGATGAGCACCTCCTTTACCACCCTGCACGTGTCCTCGTCACTTGCGAGTCGTTCGTCCACTTCGTCGATGAACCCGCGTACGCCCGCCTCAGCGGACTCCGGGAGCGTGACGTGTCGCTTTGTCATAGGCTTATTTCACTCTCGATTTTCTTATCGCTTAATAACCCACCCGTGGGGAAGGGGGTTTTGGTTGCGGCGGCGAGTGCCCGCTCTTCGAATTTTCGATACGAACCGTGATTCGAAAGACGGTATCGAGTTCTTTGTGGCCCATATTCGTCACTCGGAACGTGGACCCATTCGTTCTCGCCCAACCTTCACACCTCGACCGACGAACCGTTGACCGCCACCTTTCGGCTGAACCGGCGGGACGAACGTCAGTCGGTGGGCATCGACGTCGAGTCGGTGTAAAACGAAAACGTCTGTTCGCCCGCTTACGCCAAGAAGACGTGTCGCGGTCGGTCGGCCAGAACGTCACGACCCCAGCTAACCGTGTTCCTGAAGTCGTCGCTTCGGAAGAAGTCCATCGCGTCGTCCTTCGAGCGCCACTGGCTGGCGATGAACATGTCGTTTTCATCCTCGTAGTTCGACAGCAGTTCGGAGTCGAAATGGCCGTCCATCTCGGCGAGCACTTCGCCGACGGTTCCGAACTTCTCGACGAAATCCTCGCGGTGTTCGGGCTTGACGGTGTAGAACATGCCCATCGTGCCGAAGCCGCTCTCCTCGCCCGCGCGAGCGACGACTCCGGGGAGGTCGGCGAGGAAGCCGCCCGCCGTCTCGGCCGCGCTCTGGGTGTCCCAAATGCTCACGACTGCGGCGCGCTCGTCTCCCTTGTACACCGCCGTCTTGACGTGCGTGTCGTAGTGGTCGAAGTTCTTCCGGAGGCCGTCGACCTCCCCGAACAGTTCGTCCGCGTCGGCCTCGGAGTACAGCACGATGGAGTACACGTCCTCGCCGTGTGGCTGTCCGGCGTAGATGTCGAGGTCTTGGAGTTCGCCGCGGATGCCTTCGGCCTCCTTTTCATCCGTTCCGTGTGGGCTGTCCGCTCCGTCGTCACCGTGTCCGTGGCTTTCGCCGTGTTCGGCGTGTCCGTGTTCATGTTCGGTGTCCCCGTGACCGTGCTCGTGTCCGGCGGCCCCGTGTGCGCCACCGTGCGGGTGTGCGTCCTCGGGCGACGGGATTTCTTCGCCCGCCATGAACGCGGGGAGGTCCTCCGGCGGGAAGCGCCGTCCGAAGGAGAACGACCCGAACTCCGCGAAGCGGGAACTCGCCTCGTCGAAGCGCATCTCGTACAGGATGTCCTTGATGTGCGTCGGGTCGTTGCTGAACAGGTCCACGCCCCACTCGTACTCCTCCATCCCGATGCTTCCAGTGATGATTTGGGTGACCTTTCCGGCGTAGGTCTTCCCGATTTCACCGTGGCTGGCCATCATCTCCGCGCGCTCGTCGTACGGCGTGTCGTACCAGTTCGCCTCCGGCAGGCGGCGTTTGCTCATCGGGTAGAAACAGACGAACTCCGCGTCCGGGATATCGGGATAGAGTTTGCTCGCCACGTAGCGGGCCATGCCGGTGTCTTCGATGTCCTCGGGCGCTTTCACCATCTCGTCGGAGGTGTAGCTCCCGACCTCGGTGACGGAGGTGTAGGAGTCGGTCCGTTCGGTGAAGTCCGCGAACTCGGTCCGCTCGAAGGCCCGTTCCGCCGTGTCGAGGGCCGCGACGGTCGGTCGGAAGTGGAGGACCAGCAGGTCCGCCT
>NZ_MEIH01000065.1:0-17562 GCF_001723155.1 Haladaptatus sp. W1 | reverse complement strand
CGTCTCCATCCATATGAGTGCGGTTTCGTCGCGCACGGCGTCGGACACGGCGTCGGTGTCGCGGGCGTCCACGAAGTCGACGGCAACGTCGAGGCGCTCTCGGAACAGGTCCTTGAGCATCGTCTTCGTTCCGCCGTAGAGGTCGTCGAACGCGACGACGTGGTCGCCGGGGTGACGGACGCCGTAATCGTGGCGACGATGGCGGACGTGCCGGAGGCGAAGGCCATGCCGTAGTCGCCGCCTTCGAGCGCCGCGATGCGCTGTTCCAGCGCGTGGCGGGTCGGGTTGGCGAGCCGCGAGTAGAGATACTGGTTCTCGTCGGGGTCCAAATCCTCCAGCCCGACGTCCGGGTCGATGCCGCCAGCTTCGTAGGTCGATGCGAGGTGGATGGGCATCGTCACGTCGCCTGCCCGCTCGTGGTGGGGCGGTTGTTCGGCGTGCGTCACCGCCATCGTTTCGAATTTCGGAGAGTCGGAAGACCGGTCAGTCATGCCACCGTCACGTTCGACGACCAGACTTAGTAGCTTTCGATGCGGTAGATGTTGCCATGCGCCGCGAGAATCGCCGTTCCCTGTGAATTATCGTGAAACATAGTGGTGAAATATTGCCGACGTGTTTCGGCTAAACTCAGGCCGAATCGTCGGGGTTTCGCCCCGAATTTTCTCGCGCGCGGTGGTCGAGGTGGAGAAAGAGAGCGTCCGGTCCGTTCCCGGAACCCCCGCCGACGAAAATGAAAAGTGGACCTTAGTCGTCGCCCGAAGCGGCCGCGCCGCCGCGACTGACGCCGGTTCCGGGGCCGACGTCGATGTCGAGTTCTTCGAGTTTCTCGTCGGGGACCACGCCGTCCTCCCAGCCGCGCACCTCGTAGTACTCCTCTTTCATCTCGTCCAGTTCGGCGAGCGAGCCCTCGGAGCCACCCTTGCCGGGGATGGCGTCCGGGTGGCCCTTCACGAACCGGGCCGGGAGCGAGTCGTCGTCGCCGTCGAAGCCGACGAGGTTGTTGTAGTAGCGTTCGAGGTTGTAGACGCGCTCACCGGCTTCCAGCAGGTCGTCCTCGGTCACGTCGAGGCCGGTCATGCCGTTGTACTGGAGGACGTACTCCTCGATACCTTCCGCGAAGGCGTTGAACTTGCAGATGTCGAAGGAGTCGCTGATGGCGTGGAGGTCCTGGAAGGTGGCGCAGAGTTCGCCCTTGCCCTTCCACTCGGTCGGCTCGGCCTTCTCCGGGATGCCGAGGATTTCCGCGGCGGGCGTGTAGCCGCGCAGGTGGCAGGCACCGCGGTTGCTCGTCGCGTAGCCGATGGCCATTCCCTTCATGCTCCGCGGGTCGTAGGCCGCCATCGTCTGGCCCTTCACGTCGAGCGACATCTCTGGGTCACCGAGTTCGGACGCTGCGCGGCCCGCACCCTTGGCGAGCAGGTCCGCGAGGTCGTCGCCCTCCTCGCGCTGGGCGATGCGCTCTATCATGTCTATCATGGTGTCGGCGTCGCCCCAGTCGAGGCCTTCGTCCAGATAGCCCTCCTCGGTGGCCTCCATCGCCATCGCCATGGTGTTGCCAGCGTCGATGGTGTCGATGCCCATCGCGTTACAGCGGTCTATCATCGCCGCGATTTTGTCGCGGTCGTCGTTCATCGAGTTCGGACCGAGCGCCCACGCGGATTCGTACTCGTAGGACTCCATCCGAACGTTCATGTCCTCGCCCTTGTGGTGGACCTGCACTTCGACTTCCTTCTTGCAGGCGACCGGGCAGGAGTGGCAGGTGGGTTCGTCCACGAGGATGTTCTCGCGGACGTTCTCGCCGGAGACGTTCTCGGAGTCTATCTGTCGTCCCTCGGGGTTCTCCTCGCCCTCGCTGTGCGTGCTGGTGAACTTCCCGTTCCGGGTCGGCAGGCCGTCCATCTCCTCGGTGAGGTTCATCAGGACGTTCGTCCCGTACAGCGACAGGCCGCCCTCGTTCGGGGCGGTCACGTCGGACTCCTGAATGACCTGCATGGCCTGCTGGTGGCCCTTCTGGAACGTCTCTTGGTCCGCCGGTTTCGGCATCTTCGTCGTGGATTTGATGACGATTGCCTTGAGACCCTTCGAACCCATGACAGCGCCCGTCCCGCCGCGGCCGGACGCGCGGTCGTCCTCGTTCATGATGCAGGCGTACCGAACGGTGTTCTCGCCGCCCGGTCCGATGGCCATCATCGAGAGGTTCTTGCCGTACGACCCTTCGACCTCCTCTTCCAAGGTGTCGCGCGTCTCGTGGACGGTCTTGCCCCAGAGGTGGGAGGCGTCACGAAGCTCGACTTCGCCGTCCTCGACGACCGCGTACACCGGGTCCTCGGACTGGCCTTCGAACAGCAGGCCGTCGAATCCGGACCACTTCAGTCGCGCGCCCGACCAGCCGCCGTGGTGCGAGTCCGTGACGGTGTTGGTCAGCGGCGACTTCGTACACACCGCGATGCGACCGCTCATCACGACTTGTGTCCCCGTGAGCGGGCCGTTCATGAACGCCAGGAGGTTGTCCGGACCGAGCGGGTCCACGTCCGGGCCTTGGTCGAACACGTACTTTACACCTAATCCACGCGCGCCGATGTACTTCTTCGCGTCCTCGTCGTCGACGCTCTCGTAGTCCACCGACCCGTCCGAAAGGTCCACGCGGGCAACGTGGTCTTGGAATCCGCCTAGTTCGGTCATGGTAACGTCTAGTGATTATATAGGGGTGCTATCATGTTAGTCGTTGTCAGTCTAGAGTAACCGAAACTGGTTACGTCGAAGGTTGGGGGCGGGCGGGGCGTTTGGATAGGTGGCTACTCTTCGATGCCGAACGAATACACTCGATTTTCGTCGACGGTGTAAACTGTATCGTCGTGGAGAGCGGGTGTGTCGCGTGCGTCTCCGAACAGTTCGAACCGCTGGAGAGTGTCGCCATCATCCGCATCGAGGGCATACACCCGACGGTCGTCGCTTGCGATGTAGACCGTCCCGTCTTCGACGGTTGGTTCCGTTAGCGTGGCTTGGTAGTCGTAGCCATACGTCGGGTAGGTATACTTCGTATCGAACGTCCAGCGTTCGCTTCCATCGGCGGTGTCCAGCGCGAACAGTTTCTGCGCGTCGCTGGGACCCCCCGAGACGACGTACAGCGTATCGTCGGCGAGCGTCAAGGTCTCCCCGTCGTGATTGGAGGACCAGTTCTCGGTTCCGTCCGCCGGGTCGAGTGCGACGACGTTCCTATCCCTAACGGAACCGCCACCGACGATGAATACGGTTTCGTCGTTAGCGGCTACCGCCTCCGCGTCCCGGTCGTCGGTCCACTTTTCGCTGCCGTCCGTTGCATCGAGTGCGTACGTCCCTTCGGTGGTGGCGGCGTACACCGTCTCGTCCTGTACGGCGACGGGACCGGTCATTTCGACCGATATCGAGGGGTCGTCCGAATCGAATTCGCTACTCCAACGTATCGACCCGTCGTCCGCGTAGTATGCGGTCACGTACGCACTGCCGTAAAGGGAACTCTCGGTGCCGACGTAGACGACGCCATCCACGACGACTGGCCTTCCGGTTCCCTCCGGGGCCTTCTCGTGCCACCGCGTCGTCCCCGTCGCGCGGTCGATGGCGTAGACGAAGTTGTAGCTACTGCCGCCGTCCCCGCCGAGCGAACAGTAAATCGTCCCGTCCGCTACGGTCGTCCAGACGTGTCGGAACGTGTCGTTCTCGTTCTCACCCAGCGAAATACTCCATCGCTCGGTTCCCTTCTCTCGGTCGAACGCTCGGAGCGTGCTGTTCGTGGCGGCGTAAACGGACGTGTCGTCGGCGCTGGCCGTTCTGAACGACTCGCTGCTTCCGAAGTCGAGGGTTCGTCGCCAGTTGGTGGTCTCCGTCGGTCCGCTGATAGCGTACAGGACACCGATATCGTCCACGACGTAGACGGTCTCCCCGACGAGCGCACACCCCGTCGGTGCGTTCACGGACGCGCGGAGCGGAACCTGCCACTTCAGAGAGCCATCACCGGTGTCGAACGCGGCGATTTCCTGTGAGTCCTCGTCATCGACTTCGCGCGGATAGTAGACGGTGGACCCGCTGACCGATAGTTCGGCGACGGTGGTGTACCGGAACTCGTCGGTTTCGCTCCCCTTCCAGCGGACGCTTCCGTCGTCTGCAGCGAGCGCCCAGACTGCTTGAGTCTCGCCCACATAGACGGTCTCGTCGGCGACCACCGGTGAGGTGAGATGAATATCGCCCGCCAGTTCGTGTTGCCATTGTGTCCTCCCATCGTCGGCGGAGAGGGCTGTCACGAACGTCCGTCGGTCGGGATTGCCACCGCTGTCATCACGGTAGTTCATCGTGACGTAGACGGTGCCATCGATGACCGCTGGTGCGTTCGGTTCCGGGCCGTACACGTCGGAACCGACATGCACCGGTGCGTTCCACAGCAGCGTCCCATCTACCACATCGAACGCGTAGACGGTGCCACCCTCGGTGAAATAGACGACGCCGTCGCCGACTGCAGGAACGTGGTCCGCGGTGTCCATCTGCCCGCCGTAGTTGGCGGCGTACTCGACGTCTCCGCCGGACATCTCGACGCTCCACTGGAGTTCTCCGGTGTCAGCTGAGAGGGCGAACCCATAGGCTTGCGTTTCGATCCGCATCTTCAGGAAAGCGGTACCGTCGCTTACGGTCGTCGAGGACGCACCGAGTTTCGGCGCATCACAGCCGTTCGCGGGCGAACCGGTCTCGGGATTCTCGAATGTCCACACCAACTCGCCGGTTTCGGTGTCGAGCGCGAACACCTGCCATCCGTAGCTGATATACATCGTTCCGTCGGCGACGGTCGGTGCTTCGTCCGTGTGGGTAGACCGGTCCGTGTACTCGTTTTGCCACAGAAACTCCCGCTCCTCCAAATCGAAGGTGGCGGCCCGTCCGTACTCTGACGCCAAATAAGCGACGCCATCGACGATGGTAGGGGTCGAAATCTCGCTTGCGAGTTCGTCGGACAGGGATTCGCTCCACTCGATCCACGGCGTCTCCCCCACTTCACGTGCATCGGGATTGTACCCCGTGTTCCGGGCATCGAACTGGAACGTCGCCCAGTCCGACGAATGCAACTCCGTCGAAGCGTTGGTCTCGGTATCCGCGGCTTGAGAGGATTGCTTCGTCATCGTACCGGGCGTGTCTGTGGCCGTTGCTCCCGCAACACCGGCGACACCGGCCGCGAGGCCGACCGTCTTCAGGAACGTGCGACGTGTATCCTTTGACATGCGGATTATTCATTCGAGAGAGACGTATTTGCTATCAGGTCGCTAATCGTTTTTTGTCCGTTTCACGTCGTTTCACCTGTGGAATTCCAGACAGAATGGGTTCTCCCTATCGACTGATATAATGTCTCGACACTAGAACAACCTCCCGACGAAGAAATACAGTGCTTCGTTCGCACAAACTGTATTTTTCACCGAAACCTCTCACGATCAAACACCAATCCGAGATATCTGACAAATTTTCGGAACCAATAGTAACCAGATAACTATCTGATAAAATATGTGTTCGGACGCGGAATACGGCTACTCGCGGTCGAAGGAGTAGACGAACCCGTAGTCGCCGTTGGACCGGTCCGAACTCCCGGCGTACGCCGGGTCTAAATCACCGCGTTTTAGCCCGGTTGTCCCCAATCGTCGGCCAATGTCTTCGTCTCGCGCCCGAACGCCCACGCGACGCTGGCTCGTCACCGTCCTCGTGGCGGCCGTCATCTGTTATTTCTCCGTGTTCGCGTCGCCCGACGTCGGCGTCGAGCGGTTGGGTCCGCTCTCCCTCTTCGGTCGGGACAAGTGGTTTCACGCGGCGGGATACGCCGTCCTCGCCGTCTCCATCGCCGCCGCCGTGGGGGTGAGAAATCACCTCGACGGCCGTTCCGACCGGTACGGACGCGCGGTTCTCCTCGCGGTCGTCGGTGCGGTCGGTTTCGGCATCGCCATGGAGTTCGCACAACTGGCGGTGCCTCTCCGCCACACGTCGGCCATGGACGTCGGCGCGGATACGGTCGGGGCGGTAATTGGCGCGGTCGGGTGGTGGCTCGTCGCACGCCGAGACGAAGCCGATTTACGCTCGTAACCGTTCTCTCCGACAATGAGTACGCCGACTCCCGAGAGCTACGAGCGGGGCAAGGGTATGGACGCCCACAACTCCGTGATGCGCGATATTCGCGCCCGGAAGGAGAAACACTACGACCCGCACGAACCGACGCGGGTGTGGCTGGACGAGGACAACACGCCCGATGGCGTCTACCAGAGTCTCACCATCATCCTCAACACCGGCGGCTGTCGCTGGGCGCGCGCCGGTGGCTGTACGATGTGCGGCTACGTCGCCGAATCCGTCGAAGGTGGAAGCGTCCCCCACGACGCCCTGATGGACCAAATCGAGGTCTGTCTGGACCACGAACGCGAGGGAGCCGACGAGAAGAGCGGTCTCATCAAAATCTACACCTCGGGGTCGTTCTTGGACGAGCGCGAGGTCGGCGCGGAGACGCGTGAGGCCATCGCCGAGACGTTTTCCGACCGCGACCGCATCGTCGTCGAGAGCCTGCCGGATTTCGTCACCCCCGAGAAACTGCGCGACTTCCGCGACGTCGGCCTCGAAACCGACGTTGCCATCGGGCTGGAGACGGCGAACGACCGCGTGCGCCACGACAGCGTGAACAAGTACTTCGACTTCGACGACTTCATTCAGGCCAGCGAGAACGCCGAATCCGTCGGCGCTGGCATCAAGGCGTATCTGCTGATGAAACCGCCGTTCCTCTCCGAAGCCGAGGCGGTACAGGACATGAAGGAGTCCATCCGAAAGTGCGCCGAGTACGCCCACACCGTCTCGATGAACCCGACCAACGTCCAGCGCTACACCATGGTTGACGAGTTGTACTTCCGCGACGGCTACCGTCCGCCGTGGCTCTGGAGCGTCTGTGACGTTCTGGAAGACACGGCGGACGTCCCTGCCATCGTCGTCTCCGACCCCGTTGGCCACGGCAGCGACCGCGGCGCGCACAACTGCGGCGAGTGCGACGACCTCGTACAGAAGGCGATCAAGGACTTCGACCTTCGCCAGGACCCCTCCGTCTTCTCGGAGGTCTCCTGTGAGTGTGAGCACACGTGGGAGACCGTCATGGAGCGCGAAACGAGCTATAGCCTCCCGCTGGCGCGGTAGTCAGGCCGACCTTATCGGGGCTACGGCGTGGATAACAAAGTACGTACCACCCGAGTCGTCTCTCGGGGGGAGGGCAGCGGCCCGAAGGAATGACGAACACAGGTGGGACGTACGAAACGGTGTTCTGTTCGAACGGCTGGATAGAGATCCGGCATCCGGAGCGGACGGCACAGTGGATCGCCACGGACTCACCGACAGAGGTACGGCGCTAATGTACGCCGGACCGGTCATCCTCTGGCCGCTGGTCCTGCTCTTCGTGGCGGGACTGCTGGTGTCCGTCGCGTGGCGACTCCTCGCACGCCAGCGACGGAAGTAGCAGTAACCGGGCGCGTCGAGTCCCGACGGGACGAGACGAGGCCTTTTTTCGAAACGATTAGTTCAGAGCTTCCGCGCCATCATCACCTCGTCGACGAACTCGTCGCCGACGAGATAGTGGTCCGCGCGGGTGGCCTCGGTTTCCCACCCGTACTCCTGTAGCAGCTCGATTGCGGTCTCGTTCGTTGCTGGAAGGCTCTGATAGGCCTTCGTGTAGCCCGCGTCGCGCGCCCAGTCCATCGCGCGTTCCAGTAGCCGTCCGCCGATGCCGTGTTCGCGGAAGGGACCGCGCACGCCGACGGTCAACTCGGCGGTATGGCGCAGTTGGTCGAGTTCCGGCGCGTCGAGGTGGACCCATCCGGCGACCTCGCCGTCGTTTTCGCCGCCCTCAATGGTGGCGACGTAGAACATCCGCGAGCGGCGGTCGTTGCGGCGCAAGAGCGCTCCCTCGTCGCTGATGTCGGCGGCGACGCGCTGGGCGGAAATCGACGCCCCCTCGTCGGCGACCTCCCGAATCGCCGTCTCGATGCCGCTCCAGTCGGACTGCCGCGCCTGCCGGATGCGGTACGAGAGGTCCTCTTCCTCGTACGACTCGACCGCATCGTCCAGCGCGAGGTGGAGTTCGCCCTCGTCCCGGACGAGGAGACCGGCGTCCACGAGGTCGGCCACGGTCTCGTGGAACTCCTCCGGTGGAATCCGAACCCGCGGTTCCGTCGTTCCCGACCGGGCCGGTTTCGACCCGGACCGGGAGTCGATGCGAACCTCGTCACGGACCTCTTCGACGGTGGCCGAACCGCTCCGCTCGACGTGGTGGTAGATGCGTTGCTGAATCGTGTCCTCGAACTCGAGGTCAGCGGGTGCTCCCATAGGTGTGGGTACCACTCCGAGGGGATTTATTATTTATCGCCTAAAAAAGCGCACCTCGGATTATAAACTCGCGAACGAATAAATCTATTTTTCTTCGACGTGCCGCACTTCAGTGGCGATGCCGCGGGTGGATTCGGCCATCTCCGGGCCGCTCATCTCGGCGCGGCCGATGGCGAACGCCTTCGGGCCTTCGATGACCACCTCGTCGCCGGGGCGGATGTCGTCGTCGGCGTCCACCACGCCGGGCGCGAGGACGCTCCCGTGAGGCGCGAACGCGTCGATTTCGACCTGCTTTACCGGCGCGTCGCTCTCGACCCATCGGCGGGCACCCGCGAGCGTGAACGAGAGGGTGCCGTACTGGGGAACCATCGCCGCGAGTTGTTTGCCGTCGTCGTCGTGCACTCTGAGTTTCGGATAGCGACTCTGGATGTTGAGTTCGGAAAAGAGCGCGTCGCCGGCACCGTCGCCGAACTGGTAGTCCGCCATCGCCCGGACGGTGTTGTGCTGGCGGTCGCGCTTGCCGTACTTCGACTCGCCCGTGAGCGTGCTGGCGAGATTGCCGAGCGATTCCGTCGTCGTCGGGTGGTCCTCGACGGTGTACTCGAACTCCACGTCGAGCGCCTCCTTGACTCGCTCGCACACGTCTCGGTACCCCTCCTCGGGCACGTGGGCAATGATTCTCGGGTATTCGTTTCGCTCCAGATAGCGCTGGAGGACCTCCGCGACGAACTCCTTTTCGTCCCCGCTCCAGCGGCCGGTAACCACGGAATCGTAGTGCTGTGCGGGATAGGTCAGTTCGAGTTCCTGCGGGACGACGCCGATGGGACTCGTCATCGAGACCTTGTGCGCACGGAACTGGATGGCGTCGTGGTACTGGCCGTGACTCTGGGATTCGCTGTAGGGCTTTTTCGCCGAACACGGCATGAGTACCAGCGGGCGGTCGAATCGATTCCGATAGCGCGTCGTCACGCGGTCGGCGAAGCGCTGAATCTCCACGCGGCGAAGGCTGTCTTCGGTCGCGGCGGCGAGTTCCGCGTTCCGGATGACGGGCGTTCGCTCCTCGACGTAACTCCACTGCTGGTCGAACTCCCGGAAGGCGGCCGTTAGCCACTGCTCGTGGCGGGCCTGTCCCTCGATGTAATCGCGGAGTCGCCCCGAGCGGATTCGCTCGCGGACGATGCCCAACTCGGCCCGGAGCGCGTTGACGTTGTGTTCGACGCAGTGTTCGCGCGTGAACTCGTCAACGGGACGCTGGCAGGCCGGGCAGGAACACGGCAGTTCGTGGAGGTCGTCCAAGTAGTGTTGCCCTTCCGTCGTCAGGTACTTCCCTTGGGTTCCTTTGACGACTGCCAAATCCGAGTCCACGAGGTCCACCCCGGCGTACACCAGCGTGGCGACGTTCTCCGGCGTGGCGACCCCCGACAGCACGAGCGCGCTGTCGGCGGGAATCGCTTCGCGGGTGTCGATGATGGCGTCCTTGAACCCGGCCCCGTGCCCCACGACGCCGCGCGCACCAGAGAGGACGTAGGCGTCCGCTCCGTAGTCGTCCGCCGTCTCCGGCGCGACGACGGCGGCGCTCGGATAGTCCACGTCCGGGTAGTCCACCGCGAACGACTCCATCACTTCCTCGTCGGTCCCGCTCGGGAACGACCGGTGGGGCAGGACGGTCAGTTTCGACTCGTCGCCCTCCGGCAGGTCGCGGTCCTTGAACCAGAGACTCCCGGCATCCGAAATCACGTCGTCCGCCAGCGCGGGCGTCGTCAGGGACTCCGAAAGCCGGAGTTCCCCGATTCGGGCCGCCCCATCGCGGCCGTGAATCTCGAAATAGTCAGTCATACCCGTCACTGGGGGAAGCGGATTGAACTATCTTGCGTAACACCGTGAGTGCCGCGTCGTCCGCGGTTCGACCGGCGACGGGGACCGGACAGCAGTCATCCAAGAGAAGAGTCGTGCGGCCGTCAAGTCCGGGTGAGTTGACGCCGTTATCGACTCGGATGGGCCGACACGGTGCCACGGTGAACCGCACACGCCCTCCACAGCGAGTCCGTGGCACAGCCGATAGATTCGTCCAATGCCGGAACACACCGTCCCGGCACGTCGAAGAAACGACGTGGTCTCCCCCAATCTTTTCGCTTTCGAATTAATGGAATATATACCGTCGTGGAACGACACCGGCGCCGCCCACCCTCAGACGGTCGTGAGGTCCACGGTTCGAACCGCGTCGGGAACGAGCGTGAGCGCCGATTCGGGCCACCCCTCGTGTGCGAGCGTGAAGTCGGTTTCCGGGTTCTCGTCGACCAACCGCGCCACGCCGTGGGCCGCCGATTCGTATCCCGCGGCGTCCATTCGGTCCGGGATTTCGGCCGTGAGCGGATACGTCTCCGAGAGCGCGCGCGGGAACGGACCGAACGGCGGCACGACGTTCCACGACTCGTCGTAGCGACTGCTCGGGTTCCCCTCCGTCAGGAGGACTCTTCCTTCGGGATTCAACCGCGAGAGTCGCTGGTGGTGGCGGACGACCTCGGGACGTGCGGCGCTCTCGCCCGAGAGGTAGAAGAACGCGCCCTTCGAGGCCGGGTCGGTGCGTTCGAGCTGTGCGGCGTGGTCGCCGAGCGCGCGATAGCCGTCGAGCATCGCGGGATGGGCGCGGGCGCGGTTCTCGACCAGTTCGAACAGGTTGCCCGTCCGAATCGCCTGCTTGATGGTTCGTATCTCCTCGAACGTGACGTGGAGGTTGTGCTCCGCCAGCAGTCGCTCCCGCTCCCGCTCGCCCTCCTCGCGGATTTCCTCGGGCGTGTGGTTCGCACAGATTGGACACGAGCAAGGGAAGTAATCGAGGTCCTCCAACTGCTCCGTGCCGCGAACCGTCAGGTAGCGACCGTCGCGGGCGTACAGCGCGTACGCCGCCGAGTCGAACAGGTCACAGCCCATGGCGACCGCCAGCGCGAACATCATCGGGTGGCCCGCGCCGAACAGGTGCACCGGCGCGTCCGCGCCCAGTCCGCGTTTCGCACCCGCTACGACGTCCACCATGTCGCCGTACCGGTATTCGTTCATCAGCGGGACGACCGCGCCGACGGGGAACACGTCGAGCGACGTGTCTTCCGCGTGGCGGCCCGCCTCCTCGCGGAGGTCGGGATACGTCGACCCCTGCACCGGCGCGTTGACGAGCATGTCGCCGACGTCGACGGTTTCGGCGAATTCGAGGCGTTCCTGCGTCGTCGCCAGTTCCTCTTCGGCCTGCTCGCGGTCCACGTCCGGCGGCGTCGGGATGTCAACGGGCGTCCCGATGTCCGACCCGATGTCGTGTTGGAACCGGAGGATTTCCTCGGTCGTCACGGTGATTTCGCCGTACTCGGCCAGTTGAAACGACCCGGAGTCGGTCATGATGGCCCCGTCGAAGTCGAGGAGTTCGTGCAGGCCGACGTCGAGCGCTTCGTCGCGGAAGTCCTCGCTCTTGTAGAGGATGTAGGAGTTGGTGATGAGGATGTCCGCGCCGAACTCGCTTTCGAGGCGGGACGGCTCGACCGTCTGCATGTGCGGGTTGACGACCGGCAGGAGCGCGGGCGTCTCGACCGTCACACCCGCGCGCGGGACGGTGAGTTCCCCGATTCGCCCCGCCCCGTCTTGGTCGCGGATTTCGAAGTTGTCTCGTTCCATTACCGCCGCGTAGCCGCGGTGTCGGTGTAAGAATTCCGCTCTCGGATTCTCGGATGCGACGGAAACGGTCTCGGTTTGAGCGGTCGGCCAGCGACGAATCGGGTTGGAGCGCCATCGTACCGCCGTTGGCCGCCGTCTCGTATTTAAACCCTCGCCCGGGGTTTTAGGAGGGTCGAATGCGAGTACGTCGCATGGACTCGATTGCCTTATCGGACCGCGAAGCGACGGAAGTGACCGACGGCGTGTACCTCGCGCAACTGGCCGCCGGAGAACGGATGAGTATCCAGCACTTTCACATCGAACCCGGCGCGACCGTGCCGGAGCACAGCCACGAACACGAGCAGACCGGATTCATCTACGGGAGCGCGCTGACGTTCATCGTCGACGGCGAGGAGTTCGTCATCGAGGAGGGAGACTCCTACGCGATTCCGGGCGACGAACCGCACGCGGCGGAGAACAGGACCGACGTTCCGGTTCGGGGCATCGACGTGTTCAGTCCGCCGCGACTCGACGTGCCGTGGAAGTGAGACGGTTCGCACCGCAGCGTAACTGAAACTTATTATCGTGATGGTTGTAGGCACCTGCGGTAGTGTGCCATGATAGGAGTTACCGAATTGGAGGAGATGCTGGAAAACATGGTGACGGCGCGTCACTACGAGGAGCGATTACAGGAGGAGTATCTGGAGGGGAAACAACCGGCGTTCGACATCTCCGCCGGGCCGATACCGGGCGAGTTGCACCTCGCCGCGGGGCACGAGGCATCGGGCGCTGGCGTCTGCCAGCACCTCCGCGACGATGATACGGTGACGGGACCGCACCGTCCGCATCACGTCGCCATCGCCAAGGGTGTGGACTTGAAGCGGATGACCGCCGAAATCTTCGGGCGGGAGACGGGCCTTTGTAAGGGGAAGGGCGGGCACATGCATCTGTTCGACCCCGACGTGAACTTTTCGGCGAGCGGCATCATCGCCGAGGGCTGTCCGCCCGCGGTCGGTGCCGCGCTCGCGTCGAAGAAGCGAAACGAGGACAGCGTGGCCGTCGCGTTCCTCGGGGAAGGGGCCATCGACCAAGGCGGTTTCCTCGAATCGCTGAACCTCGCCAGCGTCCACGACTTGCCGGTCATCTTCGTCGTCGAGGACAACGACTGGGCCATCAGCATGCCCAAAGGGCGGGTGACGGACGTTGAAAACGGTGCCCAGCGCGCGGACGGGTTCGACATGCCGGGCCACCGCGTGGACTACGACGACGCGACGGCCGTCTACGAGGCGGCGGGCGAAGCGGTCGGCCGCGCCCGCGACGGCAACGGACCGACCCTGTTGGAAGTGCAGGTCCACCGCCGAATGGGACACTTCATGGGCGACGCCGAGGCCTACCGCCCGGACGCGGACACCGAACGGGCACAGCACCTCGATTCCATCGACCGACTCGAGGCCGACCTTCGCGCGACGGGCGCGGACGAGGGGACCATCGAGGAGATTCGTTCGCGTGCGAAAGAGCGCGTCGAGGACGCCATCGAGTGGGCCAAAGAGCAACCCGAACCGGACCCCGAGGAGGCCTACGAGGACGTGTTCACGAATCCGCCGGACGGCTACGCGGAAACCCTGCGAGGTGGTGAGTGATGGCGGCGTCGGACGGCAAGGAACTGACGATGAGTCGCGCCATGGTGGACGCCATCGCACACGAGATGCGCGAGAGCGACGACGTGTTCGTCATGGGCGAGGACATCGCCGACTACGGCGGCATCTTCGACAGCACGCAGGGACTCCTCGACGAGTTCGACCACGACCGAATCATGGACGTGCCCATCAGCGAAACCGCCTTCCTCGGTGCGGCGGTCGGCGCGGCCCAGTCCGGGATGCGCCCGATTGCCGAACTGATGTTCGTGGATTTCTTCGGCGTCGCCATGGACCAGATATACAACCAGATGGCGAAAAACACCTACATGAGCGGCGGAAGCGTCAGCGTCCCGATGGTGTTGATGACGGCCGTCGGCGGCACGTACAACGACGCCGCCCAGCACTCCCAGACGCTCTACGGGACGTTCGCCCATCTGCCGGGCATGAAGGTGGTCGTCCCGTCCACGGCCTACGACGCCAAGGGGCTGATGCACGCCGCCATCCGCGACGACGACCCGGTCGTCTTCATGTTCCACAAGCGCCTGATGGGAATCGGCTGGATGCCCGCCCCCGAGGGACCGAAAACCGCCGTTCCCGACGAGGACTACACGGTCGAGCTCGGCGAGGCGGACGTGAAGCGAGAGGGTGACGACGTGACTGTCGTCACGCTCGGTCTGCACGTTCACCGCGCCATCGAAGCCGCCGAGGACCTCGCGGACGAGGTGGACGTGGAGGTCGTGGATCTCCGCTCGTTGGTGCCGCTCGACACCGAGACGATAGTCGAGTCGGTGTCGAAGACCGGCCGACTCGTCGTGGTGGACGAGGATTACCGTTCGTTCGGCGTTTCGGGTGAAATCATCGCACGGGCGGCGGAGAACGGTCTCTCCGACCTCACCGCGGTCGAACGCGTGACCATGCCGGACACGCCGATTCCGTACGCCCGTCCGCTGGAACAGGAGGTCAACCCCGGGACCGACGACATCATCAAGGCCGTCCGCTCCGTCAACGATGAGTGAGGACCTCGTTCCCGTCGATTCGGCCGCGGTCTGGCCCGAGGACGCACGGGACGTCGAGGAGGCAATCGTCGCCAACTGGTTCGTCCGCGAGGGAAGCGACGTCGAGGAGGGTGACACCATCGCCGAGATTCAAATCGAGAAGGTGAGCGTGGACGTGCCCGCCCCCGCGACGGGCGAACTGGTCGAACGACCGGTGGACGAAAACGAGGAGTTCGAACGCGGCGACGCGCTGGCGCGGATTCGGCCCGCGTAACGCGTCGCCGATTTCATCGCGTTCTCCAGAAAGGCTTTATCGACGATTTGCTTTCGATGTGATATGCCCTCACTAACGCGGCGGAGAGCCCTCCAAATCGGTGGTGTGGTGTTCACCGCCGGACTCGCGGGTTGTGCCGCGTTCGACCAGCAGCCGTCACCGACGCTTCGACTTGGGCGACTCGCGGTGACGAATTACGACCGTCGTACTCACACCGTTCACGTTCTCTTCATTACCGATGATTCCCCGACTACTGGGCCTCGAAAAGAGTACCCCCCGGCGACGAGACGAGTCCGGGATTCGCTCGCTTTGAGGACTATCCGACCGAACCCGGCGATTCCGTCCTCCACGTTCGTACCGATAGCCAGACGAAATCCGGGTGGGAACGACTCGATTTCGGCGAGCGGACCGCCTCCTGTGTTGGCCTCGTTATCGGAATCGGCGACCCGAACGGGACGTCTCTCGGCGACGTGACCATCTGGGAGACGAACAACGAACACGAGTGCGACGGGATAACGACGGAGCAGTAGTGGATTTTGTCGATTGTTGGTCGGAGGACGCTCCCGGTCGTCTTTTACCACGGTATTTAAATCAGAAATATTTTATCTCCTTTCTGATTTCGCTAATATATACCCCGGATGATACGTCGGAGACTGCTCACACTCGGTGGGGCGGTGTTCACCGCCGGACTCGCTGGCTGCTCAGCGCTCGGCGGGCAGTCGCCGACGCCGCTTCTCGGCAAACTGGAGGCCGTCAATCACGACAGCCGACCCCACACTCTCCACGCCCTCTTTCTCGACGACGGAAATCCCGTCTACTGGGACTCGAAGGAGGTTCCCCCCGCCGACGATTCCGGTCCGGGATTCACCCGTTTCGAGGGGTATCCGACGGAACCGGACGGGTACGCGCTCCACGTTCGCGTCGAAGACCAGCCAAAATCCGATTGGGAGCAGTTCGACTTCGACCAACCGAACACGACGTGTTACGGATTCCTGCTATCGGTCGGTGTCAAGAACGGAAATCCGTTCGTCGATATCTGGCAGACGACCGGCACGCTCCCGTGCGAGGGAGTCCAAACGACGAACGAGAGCGAGTAGCGAGCTAACTGTGTCGTCGTAGCGACCGAATTCAGTGAGCCGAAATAGTAGAAAACGACGACTTGGATACTCTACGACAACTTTTCGATGTCGCCGAACGAACCTCGGCTGATCCATGACCCCGCGTAAGCGAGTCGTGGATGTTTCCGAAAATCAGAGATTTTCGGGGCTCAGAAAAACTTTCATAGAAAGTTTTTCGACGTTCCCAGAAATCGGAGATTTCTGGGCGCACGAAAAGTGGTCTATGACAACTTTTCGATGTTCTCGACGATGGCGTCGGCGTACTCGCTCGTGGCGAGTTTCTCGCCGCCTTCGATCTGGCGTTCGAGGTCGTAGGTGACCTTACCGGAGGAGATGGTCTCTTCGACGGCGTCGCGGACGAGTTGACCGGCGTCCTTCCAGCCCATGTATTCGAGCATGAGACGACCCGAGAGGATCATCGCGGTCGGGTTCACTTTGTCCTCACCGGCGTACTTCGGCGCGGAGCCGTGGACCGGTTCGGCGAGACAGCGGTGGTCGCCGAAGTTCGCACCGGGTGCGATGCCGAGGCCGCCGATTTGAGCGCCAGCGGCGTCGGACATGTAGTCGCCGTTCAGGTTCATCGTGGCGATGACGTCGTACTGGTCCGTGCGGGTCAGAAGCTGCTGGAGCATGTTGTCCGCGATGCGGTCCTTGACGACGAGTTTGTCGTCGGGCTGTTCGCCGTCGTACTCGTCCCAAAGCTCGTCCTCCGTGATGGTGACGTCGCCGAACTCGTCCTTCGCGAGTTCGTAGCCCCAGTCGCGGAACGCGCCTTCGGTGAACTTCATGATGTTGCCCTTGTGGACGAGCGTGACGGAATCTCGGTCGTTTTCGAGGGCGTACTCGATGGCCTCGCGGACGAGGCGCTTCGTTCCGTACTCCGTGATGGGTTTGATGCCGATGCCGACGGGACCGTCGTGGATGACGCCGTCCTCGCCCATCTCGTCCTCGACGAACGCTTTGACTTCCTCGACCTCTTCGGTTCCGGCTTCCCACTCGATACCGGCGTAAACGTCCTCCGTGTTCTCACGGAAGAAGACCATGTCCATCGCCTCGGGGTGTTTGACGGGCGACGGAACGCCGTCGAGGTGGTAGGTCGGGCGGACGTTCGCGTACAGGTCGAGCGTCTTGCGGAGCGCGACGTTCAGGCTGCGGAAGCCAGCGCCGACGGGGGTCGTGAGCGGTCCCTTGATGGCGATGTTGAACTCCTTGATGGCTTCGACGGTGTCGTCCGGGAGGTTCTCGTCGTACTTCTCGCGGGCGCTCGCACCGGCGTAGACGCGCATCCAGTTGATTTCGCGGCCGGTCGCTTTCGCGGCGGCGTCGAGCACTTTCTGTGCGGCCGGGCCGACGTCCGTCCCGATTCCGTCCCCGTGGATGATCGGAATGATGGGGTTTTCCGGCACGTCGAGTTCGCCTGTCTCCTCGTCGTACGTTATCTGGCCCCCGTCCTCCGGTACCTCTACTTTGTCGTACTCGTAGCTCATGAACGTGTGAACATCCGAACGACGAGGATAAAAGGCCTGCCGTTTGGCCCCGTATGG
>NZ_MEIH01000064.1:0-7396 GCF_001723155.1 Haladaptatus sp. W1 | reverse complement strand
GCGCGGTCTGGTCGCGTTGATGGAGTGTTGGACCGCGCGAATCTCACCGATCAACTGGCTCATCTCCGACTGGTACTTGAGCTGGCTGATCTGTCCGTCGTTGCGCGCCTCGACCAGCTTTTGCTTTCTGTCTCGAAGGCTCGCGAGCTGGTTTTTCATGTCGCCGACGTGGTTGCTGACGAGCGCCTTCTGTACGGATTTGTTCTTCGTCTGGTTGAACTGGGCGACCCACATACCGGTATCGACCGTTCCTTGCGCCTGCGTGGTGCTGACCTGCATGAACGACGATATTTCTGCACCGAGGGTGCTGTTGTCGTCCGCTTGCTGGTTCGTTTGGAACGATGCCGCGGTGATGTCATCGGCCTGCGTGTTTTGCGTCGGTGCCCCGGCGGTCGGGACGGCGAGGGCGAACCCGGATAGAGTAAGGACGACTAAGAGGACGGCACGAGGGGAGTTCATCAACAGGTCATTACCACCCGCTGATTAAAAAGGGGGTAATTCGTTCGTTCTGTTCACGAGCCGAAATGAGGGTGCGAGAGACGAGAAGAACGTTTAAAAACAACGCTCAGTCGTCCAATCTCTCCATCGCGTGGGAGGCGGCGAAGACCGAGACGAAGGAGAGTGCAACGGTTATTAGGGGAAGCACAAGCCCGACCTCGTACCGAAGCGGCGGGTGGTAGCCGAAGCCGTAGTCGAGAACGTCACTGCCGAGCGACACGACGAGCGCCGCGGCCAGCGCGCCCGTGGTCGTCTTCCCGTAGTTCGGGATGAGGTACGCTTCGGCGACGAACCCGAGATGGGTGATGATGATGCCCCAGTAGTCCCACAGGGCCTGTTGGTCCCACGGCGGGCCGAAGTAGAGCGAGAAACCGAGGTTGAGCGCGAGGAACGTCCAGAGTCCGAACTTGACCAACCAGACGAAGGCGAACGTATTGAGATACGCGAGTGGGAGGTTCTGTGGCGCGTCGGAGAGTCGATTCCCGAGATTCGGCAGGAGCGTAAAGAGCGAGGCGGCCATGAGCGCGAGCGCGGTCGGGGAATCGGCGTACAGCGGCCAGAGAAACGTCGGGAAGTTCGGCATCGTCCGGATGTAGAAGTCGAGACCGACGAGGATGGCGGCGACGTTGACGACTATCAACCAGACCAAACTCGGCGTGTTCTCCAGATAGTAGCGGGCGTAGCGCTCGGGAATTGCCATATTGTATCCGCGTTGCGAGTTACTAAAAGAACTGCTATCACCGTTGCAGGTCCGAAACGGGTGGAACGAACGACGGGTAGATTTGTCCTTCTTCATAACTGTTCGGGATAACTACTATATAATTATTGGTCCTTGTGTGATATTGACTATCATGTTTGAGTCGTTTTCCAGCGGCTACTACCTCGGGCGATTGTACGTCGAACCACACGACGGTGAACACGCGGTTATGAGCCGCGACGAACACGAGTCCGTGAACCAAGCCCTGTACTCCTCCGGTGAAGGCGTCGAGCGGTTGGACTGGCCGCTCGTGATGAAAATCGACCAGCAACACTTCCCCGTCCACGCGGAGGAGGGCGTTCCCGAGAACACGCTCGCGCTTCCCGATACCGTGCTCGAAAACACGCGAATTCGAAACCCGCCGGAGTTGAAGGAGGTTCTGCTGGCGAAAGCGGATCGTGCCGAACAACTCATCCGGTACCAACGCGAGCATCCCGGATTCGGAAACACCGGCGCGGTGTAAGCGACCGGCCAGCGGGTGTAAGCGACCGCCGACCGCACGTGCTCACGGGGACGTGCTCACCAGGATGCACCTTCTCGCGCGCCATCCGGTACGCAAAAGAGTACGGACTTCGTATCTCCGGGTATGGTTTCGGCCGCCACGATGCTCGGACTCTTCGTCATCATCCTCGTCAACACCGTCATCACGGCGGTTGTCGTTCGCTTCTTCCGTCTCCGCCTCTCGACGCGCTGGGGAGCGGTCGTCTACACGCTCCTACTCGTCCCGCTCGTCTACGTCGTCACGACCATCGTGTTGAGCGGCGTGGTCGGGTTTGGGGGCAGCGGTATCCGAGACATCGGAACCGCCCTCATCCTCATCTGGGTGCTTCCGTTCTCGCTCGGTGTCTCCATCGACCTGTTCTGGATGCCGCCGCCCGAGGAAGTCGAATTGCCGGACAACTCGCGCAAGCAACAACAGGGTCGCTGAGGGCACCACCGTCACCCATCCCACCCCGAACACGACCGCGAGGGGTTCCCAGAGGTAGAGGAGGCTCGCGGGACCTATCAGCGTCGCCGTGAGACCGACGCCGACGAGCGCGCGGAGCCACGGCGCTGGCGAACCAACCCCCACCGCCAGTATCGCGTCCAGCAGGTCGAACAGCAACAGCGCGGCCACGAGGTATTTCGTTCGCACGCGAACCTGCGAGGAACGCTCCGGTCGCTCGGGCAGCTTGAACAGCGGAACGACGAGTCGAATTCGCTCGGGAAGCGAGAGCGGCGGCAGGCGCATCGGCGGCAGCGTGAATCCGAGTCCCGAATCGTCGTCCCCCTCGGTCATAGGTGACGTACGTCCTCGACGGTCAAAACTACTCGTCCGCGTCCTCGGTGACGCGTTCGATGGTGGAGACGACGCTCTCGATGACGTCCTCCGGCGACTGGGTCGCATCGACTCGGACGAACCGGCCGGGTTCCGCGTCCATCAGCCGCTCGTAGTTCGATTGTACCTGCGCGAGGAAGCCAGCCTGTTCGAACTTGTTCGTCGCGCCGCTCCGCGCCGCGCCTGTCTCGGGGTCCACGTCGAGGTAGATGGTGCAGTCGGGCGGGCGCGTCCACGGCTTGTGGACGCCGATGATGTACTCCATCGGGCGCGAGACGACCCCATCCAGCGCGACGGCCTGATAGGCGTATCGGGAATCGGAATAGCGGTCGGAGATGACGAGTTTTCCCTCTTCGAGCGCGGGACGAACGGTGTCCGCGAGGTGGGCCGCGTGGTCGGCCGTGTAGAGGAACAACTCGGCGACCGAATCCGCGTCGTCGTCCTCGATGGAGCGGTTCACGGCCTCGCCGTACCACGAGTCGGTCGGTTCGCGGGTGAACACGGCGTCGGGGAACTCCTCGTGGAGTACTTCCCAGACGGTCGTTTTTCCGCTCCCGTCGAGTCCTTCCAGCGTGAGCAGCATAGCGAGACGTTCGGGTCGCTGGGTAAAACGTTCGGGGTTTCGGACGGAAACCGTCGAACGAGTTTCTCGTTGGCAGGTATCTTTAGGTCCGTTCGTCACCTATCTGAACTATGAAGATTCTCGTGACCGGCGGCACCGGTTTCATCGGCCGACACCTCGTCCGCGAACTCCACGACCGGGGACACGAGGTGACCGCGCTCGCTCGGAGTCCCGACGAGGCGGCGTTTCCGGCGGACGTCGAGCGAGCCATGGGTGACGTGACGGCCTACGCGTCCATCGAGGGAGCGTTTGCCGGACAGGATGCGGTCATCAATCTCGTCTCGCTCTCGCCGCTATTCGAACCGCCGCGCGGGCTCAACCACGTGCGCGTCCACCTCGGTGGAACTCGAAACGTCGTTCGGGCCGCGGAGGAACACGACGTCGGAAAAATCGTCCAGATGAGCGCGCTGGGTGCGGACCCGACGGGACCGACCGAGTACATTCGAGCCAAGGGGCGGGCCGAGGAACTCGTGAAGGGGTCCGACCTCCGGTGGACGATATTCCGCCCGTCGGTCGTCTTCGGCGAGGGAAGCGAGTTCCTCTCGTTCACGAAGAAACTCACGCCGCCGTACCTCGCGCCGCTTCCCGGCGGGGGAAAAACGCGGTTTCAGCCCATCTGGGTGGATGACCTCGCGCCGATACTGGCCGACGGACTGGACGAATCCCACGACGGGAGGATCTACGAAATCGGCGGCCCGGAAGTGTTGACCCTGGCGGAAGTTGCGAAACTCGCTCGACGGGCCGAGGGGCAATCGGTTACCGTGCTCTCGATCCCGATGGAACTCGCGGGCGTCGGGCTGAAAGTCGGCGGCGCGATTCCGGGATTCCCGATGGGTGCGGATCAGTATCGATCACTGAAGTTCGACAATACGACGTCGGACAACGATGTTCGGAACTTCGACATTAAATCCGAAGAATTGACTACGCTGGAGGAATATCTCGGGGTTGAGTCCATCGATCCGACATAACACAAACGAGACTCTTCTGGATATATGCAGACTTAAAGAGGGGGGTATATGATACAAATTAGATCGGAAAGGAAACTGCACCAAAATCCGATTCAGTATTGCGTTTTTGTGTTGTGAATGTCTGCAGTTTGAAACAGAACATACCACAAAGTTTATGCCCTCTTTCCTTCTGTTCTTCTCTCAACGGAGAAAGGTACCGAAAAATAAAACTCGCGATGATCGGATTTGGTCAGGCAGGCGGGAAAATCGTTGACAAGTTCCTGGAGTACGACCAGCGAACACAGAGCGGCATCGTCCGTGCGGCTGTCGCCGTCAACACCGCCCGTGCTGACCTTATGGGCCTGCAGCACGTCCCGGAGGACAATCGGGTGCTTATCGGACAGTCCCGCGTCAAAGGACACGGCGTGGGTGCGGACAACGAACTCGGCGCGGAAATCGCCGAAGAGGATATCGACGAAGTACAGGGCGCTATCGACAACATCCCCGTTCACGAAGTGGACGCCTTCCTCATCATTGCCGGAATGGGCGGCGGTTCTGGAAGCGGTGGTGCACCAGTCGTGGCGAAACACCTGAAGCGCATCTACACCGAACCTGTCTACGGGCTGGGTATCTTGCCCGGCGGCGACGAGGGGGGAATCTACACGCTGAACGCGGCGCGTTCGTTCCAGACGTTCGTCCGCGAAGTGGACAACCTGATGGTGTTCGACAACGACGCGTGGCGTCAATCCGGCGAGAGCATGGAGAGTGGCTACGAAGAAATCAACGAAGAAATCGTCACCCGTTTCGGCATCCTCTTCGGTGCCGGTGAAGTCGGCGGCGGCGATGACGTCGCGGAAAGCGTCGTCGACTCCAGCGAAATCATCAACACGCTCGCGGGTGGCGGCGTTTCCACCATCGGCTACGCCGCGGAAGAAGTGGAGATGCAGAACTCCGGCGGCCTCCTCTCGCGCTTCACCGGCGGTGGCGGCGGACAGGCCGAGGACACCGCACACACGACGAACCGCATCACGAGTCTCGTCCGAAAAGCGGCGCTCGGTCGTCTCACGCTTCCGTGTGAGATTCAGGGAACGGAGCGCGCTCTGCTCGTCATGAGCGGGCCGTCGCACCACCTCAATCGGAAAGGTATCGAGCGCGGCCGGAAGTGGCTCGAAGAGCAGACCGGCAGCATGGAAGTTCGCGGCGGCGACTACCCCGTCAACGAACCCAGCGTGGCCAGCGTCGTCCTGCTTTCGGGCGTGACGAACGTGCCGCGCATCAAGGAACTCCAGCAGGTCGCCATCGAGGCGCAGGACAACATCGACGATATCCAACAGGAGAGCCAAACGAACCTCGAAAATCTCGTCGAGGATGATGAGGATGAACTCGACCCGTTGTTCTAAGCTGTTCGCCCTGCTCCTCGTCGTCACGCTCGCCCTCTCGGCGGTCGCACCCGCCACGGCGATTTCGACGGAGCAGAGCGGCGTCCCGAACGACGCGGCGGTCGGCGATTCGGTGACGGCGAAGCTGACGCTCACCGACCTCTACAGCGACTACGAGCAGTGGACCCTGAACGGGGAGACCGAACTGACCGACGTGACGTGGACCGTCACGACGTTCGACCAAGCGGGCAACCAGAAGGCAAAGGAGTCCTACGACGGCCAGTCGTTCAACCACTCCCTCGCCCTCGACACCGACGCGAGCAAGGCGGTCGTGAAGGTGTCCGGCACCGTTCCCGAGGTCGAGAACTTCACGTTCGACCCGCAGCAGGAGTTCACGTTCGCCACGCTGAGCCAGACCCGGAAGGGCGGCAACAGCGAGGAAATCGAGACGTGGACGGCGAACTACCACACCGAGGACAGCAAGAGCGCCCGTGAGGCCATCGTCGGCGCACAGGGTGCCATCGACGACGCTCCCTCGGGTGCGAACACGAAGGACGCCGAAAGCACCCTCGACAACGCCATCTCGGCCTACGAGGCGCAGAACTTCGACAACGCCATCGACCTCGCCGACAAGTCGAAGAAGAGCGCCAACTCGGCCGCGGACAGGGCCAAGCAATCCGAACAGCAGAACAAACTGCTGATGTACGGCGGCGTCGCGGTCATCGGCCTCGTCGTCATCGGCGGCGCTGGGTTCTGGTACCGCTCCCAGCAGCAGGACAACTACCGCCTGCGCTGAATCGGCCTCCCCGTTTTCGCAACCGCTGAGGTAGCCGTTTTGCGACCACGCTTCCTCGTTTCGCAACCACTTAACCCGTCACCCGAGTAGCGTCGCGTATGCAGGTGGTGGTGCCGTTCGCCGCTGGCGAACCGAAGACGCGACTCGCCGAGACGCTCACGGCCGCCGAGCGCCGTGAGTTCGCGCTGGCGATGCTCGACGACGTTTGCGAGACGATTCGTTCGACCGGCCGGGAGCCGCAGGTGCTCACGACCCGCCGTATCGACATCGACGCGGGGCTCGCGGTGGACGAACGACCGTTGACGCCCGCCGTGAACGGGGTGTTGGCCGACGGCGACCCCACCGCAATCGTGATGGCCGACCTCGCGTTGGCGACGCCGACGGTGCTGGAGCGGCTCTTTTCGGCCGACGGCGACGTCGTTCTCGCGCCGGGTCGCGGCGGCGGAACCAACGCGCTCGTTTCCCGCCACCCGAATTTCGGGCGGATTACCACGGCACGTCGTATCTCGACCACCGCGAAATCGCGCGGGAGGTGGGTGCGTCGGTCACCGAACTGGACTCACACCGCCTCGCAACGGACGTCGATGAGACCGCGGACCTCGCGGAGGTGTTGCTGCACAGCGAGGGGACCGCCCGCGATTGGCTGCTGGACGCGGGCTTTTCGCTCTCCGTGACGGGTGGTCGAGTGACGGTTACGCGGTGACCCGCGAAGAAAAGCCGAAGCGACCCTCAGAGCGCCAGCCGAACCCAACCGAGCCACGGAATTCTGAGTCTCGCCTTGCCGACGATCCACGACGATTTGACGGGGCCGCTCATCGGCCGGGGTCGGTAGACCTGGTCGTACTCGTGGTTGTGGTCGCCCTTGGTGATGAACCCGGCGTGCGGTGCGGGGCAGTTCGGTAGCTCCTCGCAGTCGTCGGCGCCGCCGACGTACGCCTCGTCCCGAAGCTCCAAACCCTTTTACCCCCAACCCTGTAGCTCACACCATGATTCCGGGGGCCGACGAGTACGACATCGACATCAGTTTCGACGAAACGGACGTGAACCGACTCCTCGCCGTCACCCCGGCGGACGCCTCG
>NZ_MEIH01000063.1:0-2063 GCF_001723155.1 Haladaptatus sp. W1 | reverse complement strand
TAGCGTTGGCGTTCGGCTTTCCACCGAGCCGTAGTCCAGCACGAGTGTTCCGAGCGTCTCCATTGTTCGCCAGCTGTGTCGTCGAGGAGGCTTCGGCCGTCCGCCGTGATTTCGCGGCCGCGGTGCTCGTTGGACTGGATGAGGTCTTCCTCTTCGAGCTGCTGGAGAATGGTGCGAATGACCTTCTTGCTGCCGTCCGAGCGGTGGTTCGGCGCGACGGCGTAGCGGTTCGAACCGCCCTTGCTGCCGCCGTATTCGGTCGAGAGGCGCTCGACACCGATGGGACCGTTCATGGCGACCTTTCGGAGGAGGCTCCCCGCACGGATGTGCCAGAAGTTCTCCTGTTCGGGGGAAGTTCGCGCTGGGAACCGGTTTTGGTGAATTCGGCCCAGTCTGGTCGGTCGAATCGATCCTCAAGTTCGTCGGCGAGCGCGTCGATAAGCGCATCCGCCGGAACGTCGTAGAGCGTCGTCATACGACTGATTTCCGTGCGGCGGCGTTTAAAGCCATCGTTACAGAGTTCAAACGGGAGCGGGCGTCTCCCCGTCAATCGCTCCTGACGCTGCCGGTACTCGCGTTGTCGGCTTCCAGCATCGCGGTGGTAGAGCCACCGATGAGGATGGGGAGCAGGTAGGTCGCGCCGCGGTGGATGACCGCCGCCGCGCTCGCCGTCGCCACCGAAACCCGGCGATGGGACGAGCAAGAGGACTAATGCGGCGTCGAGCGCACCGAGGCCGCCCGGAAGGGGCGCGACACCCGCGATGCTCCCGATGGGGACGACGAACAACACGGCGGCGAACGGGACGGTGTAGCCGAGCGCGTAGAACGACAGCCACAGCGAGACCGAGGACAGAAGCCACCCGAGCGCGGAGAAGAAGACCGAGAGCGCGAGTTTACGGCGATCTCCGGCGACCCGTTCGATGGCGTCGAAGAACCCGCGGAGTCGGTGGACCACCGCGGGTTTCGTCGTCGGGGAAACCGGCGGCACGAACCGAGCGAAAAAGCCGACGACCCGAACGACGCCCGTTGCGATGGTCAGCTCGACGGTATCCCGCTTTCGCCACCCGACGACCGCGACCGTCGGAACCGCGACGGCGAGTGCGACGATGGACAGCGCTATCATCACCGCCGTATCGCCGAGCGTGAGCACCGTCGCGTAGTAGACCACGCCGACCAGCGCGAACGAGATGGACGGGACGAAGTTGATGGAGTCCACGCTGGCGATGGCACCGAGACTCGACTCGTAATCGGCGTTCGTCGTCCGCGAGATGAGGAGCGCGGCGAACGGTTCGCCGCCCGCTTGCCCGAACGGCGTGACGTTGTTGGCGAACGTCGCTCCCGCGTAGAGGAAAAACGAGCGGAGGACGGTGATACGAATGCCGAGGACGCCGAGGACGGTCCGAAGCGACATCGACCACGCGAAGAGCCATCCGAGGGCGACGACGGCGACGAGCACGATAACGCGACCGTCGGCCATCGAGAGCGTGGCCATCACCTCGTCGATACCGGCGAGAAAGAAGATGACTAGCAGGACGGCAAGCGCGGCTACGAAGCCGACGAGAATCGTCTGCACGTCACCCAGGTCGAGACGCATCAACTTTCCAATAACGCGCGGGTGGCTTGAAGCCAACGAAGACCGTTCGTCTTTTTCCCCACCGTGAGAAAACGTCGGGTATGGACGAACGGGCCGCGCTCCGTCTGCTCGAAGGAACCCTCTCCGACGCGGGTGACGACGCGGCAGTCATCGATGGACACGTGCTGACGACGGACATGCTCCACGAGACGACGGATTTCCCCGACGCGACGACGCGGTACACCGCTGGCTGGCGGTCGGTCGGTGCCTCGCTCTCCGACGTCGCCGCGATGGGCGCGAACGCAGTCGCGGGTGTCGCCGTCTACGCCGCACCGGAGTTCGACCCCGACGACCTCGAATCGTTCGTCGCGGGTGCGAGCGACGTGTGCGAGTCGGTCGGCGCGCGGTACGTCGGCGGCGACCTGGACACCTTCGAGGAGTTCACGGCGTCGACGACGGTGCTCGGGGAAACCGACGACCCGGTGTTACG
>NZ_MEIH01000062.1:0-2046 GCF_001723155.1 Haladaptatus sp. W1 | reverse complement strand
CATACGTAGACGCCGAACGATCTCTCGTACCGAATATCTTGGAGGGTGCAGTCGGACGAGGGTTCAACGTGGTCTATTTGCCTCGTGGTCGTGGTGACGAGCAGTTTGCAGAGCCATATCCCTCCGACCGTGTGTTCGTTCCTGAACAGGCTCTGAATGGGTTACAACTTGCATGGCATACACAGTGTGTGCTCACTGGCTCAGGGACGATGGCGCGTGAAGCAGCGTGCATGGACAAGCCAGCAGTGTCTTTTTTCCCGAATTCACTCCTTTCCGTCGACGAAGAATTGGTATCCGACGAGAAAATATTGCATTCCCGGAATTCGACTTCTATTCTTGACTATATCGGTTCACTTTCATCAAATGATATCTCGCCGGATAGATCCCGATCCAAAACAGTCCTACAGGAAGTTGGCGATATTACAACCAATCTAATCAAGAATGAAATCAACCGGGAATAGCGGAATGACTGACGGTTTAGGAATAACGTGCGACCGATGTCTCGAATGGGCGGAAGGCCAAGACTATGCGGGATACGACCCTTACGACGGTTTAAATAGTCCACTCATCTCCGCAACCGCAACAAATTGGTTGACGCGGTTAATTGGGATACATTCCGTGAACAAGTCTCCAATCAACCTCCGTCCGTTGCTCAAGGTGCCAAAAGAGCGCAATCCGAAGGGGATTGCGTTGTTTTCGATGGCATATCTGAATCGATATTGTGAGACGGGTCGGGAAGCAGATAAAAAAGAATCAGAGAACCTTCTTCGATGGCTCGATCGGAACCGCTCCCCGAATATAACGATGCTGCTGGTTGGGGGTACAATTTTGACTGGCAAAACGCACGCAAATTTTTCCTCCCAGAATACCATCCCTCGATCGTTGTCACCGTTTTTGTTGGTCGTGCGTTTCTCCAATATTATGACGCCACAGGGGAAAGGTGGGCACTCGACACAGCGAAGTCGGCTGCATCGTTTATTCGTACCCATATCAATCAGAAACGAATTAACGGGTTCGACGTATTCACTTACACTCCGTACGATTCGTTTGTACTGATAAACACAAACGCTCTCGCTGCGGGGTTCTTCCATAATCTTAATAACCACATTGGTTCGACAGAATTGTCTAACCGAGTAGAGGAACTGTTCGAATTCGTTGTCGATGCACAAGCCAAAAGTCGCGCGGCGGAACGTGGGTGTATGAGTCAGACCCAAAAACAAGCGCGAAAATGCGTCTCGTGCGGGATTAACATCTCCGGCACGAACGCCGCGTCGTTCAAATGCCCCGACTGTGGGCAGACGATCTACCGCTGTGCGAAGTGCCGAAAACAGAGCAACCTTTACGAGTGCCCCGACTGTGGGTTCCTCGGACCGTAAACCATGGGAAAAGTAGCAGCTAAAGTCAAGGTAATGCCGCAGAGCCCGGAGATCGACCTGGACGACCTCCAAGAGAAACTCGAAGATTCGCTCCCGAGGGTGCGAAAATCAACGGCTTCGAACGCGACGACGTTGCGTTCGGTCTCGTCGCGCTCCTGCCAACGGTCATCGTCCCCGACGATGCCGGTGGTACGGAAGCCGTCGAGGAGTCGTTCTCGAACGTCGAAGGCGTCGAGAGCGTCGACGTGCAGAACGTCGGTCGGATATAATTCCACTTTTCGTTTCGTTTTTCTCACTCCGTGAGCGACCGGTACGTCGCCTCGACGTCGGCGTCCTCGACGAACCCGCCGTGATAACAGAGGACCTGACTCGTCCCGAAGTCGGCGAGCGTGCCGAGGGACTCGATTGCTCGCTCCCACTCGGGCGTGAACCGCTCGTTCGGCCCGACGAGGCCGTCCTCGTCGGCGACGGTGGCGTCGGCAGCGATGAGGAGGTCCGCCTCGGAAAGGACGAGCGAGACGTGGCCGGGCGTGTGACCCGGCGTTTCGACGACGCGCATCGGTCCGGCCTCGGTTCTGAACGTGACGCCATCGACGACCTGCACATCGACCGGAACGGGGGGATAGCGGTCGCCCCTCGATTTGATTGGGTCCTTGTCGCCCTCGATGGC
>NZ_MEIH01000061.1:0-11083 GCF_001723155.1 Haladaptatus sp. W1 | reverse complement strand
AAGGAGAACGGCAAAGCGAAGGTCAAAACAGCTCGATATGCGGACCTTCTCGGACGACGAGGAGCAGGAACTCCACCACTTCCTCCGCAACGGCAACTTCGAGAAAGTCATCGCCTCATCGACGTGGGCGGCCCACCCCGGCGAAGGGGGCCGCGTCCCGGTCAGTGTCGAGTTCGAATACGCCCGTGACGGCCACGGCGGCCATGGTCATCACGACGGTCACGGACACCACGGCGGACATCACGACGGTCACGGACACCACGGTGATGACGACCACGATGGTCACGGTGGCATCACGGCGGGCACGGACACCGCGGCGGCCACCACGCCTACAACTGGTAGAACCACACACGTTTCTCACCACTTTTTTTCGGATAGATAGGACGGAGACCGCGAAAAATCGAACCGCTGGTTGGCTTCGAAACGGAACGTCCGTCGTCAATCGTCGGCGGAGACGGGCGCGCTCCGAACGTCGATTTCACCCGAATCCAACTCGGCTTCCACTTCGCGCGCCGCCTGCACCATGTTCGCCATCTTGCCGTAGGCCACCTCGCGCGGGAGGAGTTTCAGGCCGCAGTCGGGGCTGACGGTGAGCTGTTCGGGGGAACGATTTCGAGTCCCTTCTTGATGTTCTCCTTGATTTCCTCGACGCTCTCGACTTCGGCGGTGTGGGCGTCGGTGACACCGAGCGCGAGGTTCGCGGTGAACTCGGGGTCGCGGAACACGTCGAGTTGCTCGTAGTCGCCGTTGGCGAGTTCGAGGTCGAACTCGTCCACCGGGTAGTCCAGCATCTCGGGGTAGATACGCGAGTAGTCGCCGTAGCAGACGTGCAGGCCGAGATAGACGTCCTCCGGAACGGCGTCGGACTCGTCCGACTGGCCTCCGTTCGCTCCGCTCACGGAGATTCCGTCCGCGATGCGCTCCAGACACTCGCCGACGATGGCGTGGTCGTCCGGCGTCGTCGCCAGCGCCGGTTCGTCGATTTGGATGTAGCGCGCACCCGACTCGACCAGTTTCTTTATCTCCTCGTTCACCAAGTCGGCGAGGTCGTAGGCCAGCGACTCCTCGTCGTCGTAGGCCTCGTTGAAACTCCAACTCGCCAGCGTGTACGGGCCGGTGATGGGGACTTTGACGGGACGGTCCGCCACCTCGCTGGTGAACTCGTACTCGTCCACGAGCCACGTCTCGTCGTACTCGACGTCCGTGACGACGCTCGGCTTGTCGAAGTAGTTGTGACCCCACACCTTCACCGGGCCGTTGAACTCGTAGCCCGAGATGCGGTGGGCGAAGTACTCGACCATCTCGTTGCGCCGCATCTCGCCGTCCACCACGACGTCCAGTCCGGCGCGCTCGTGCTCCTTCGTGATGAGACGCGAGGCGTCGTTCTGTGCCTCCTCCCACGCGTCCTCGTCGAAGTCGGCGTCCGGGTCCTCGTAGAGTTCGCGCGAGCGGTCCACCCACTTCGGCTTGGGGTAGCTTCCGACGATGGTCGTCAGGATGAAGTGGTCGTTGTCGTGGTCCTCCGGACGGAACTGGTTTCGAGCATCGTCTGGCGACTCGCGGGTCGTTCCTCCCCGCTCGTTTTTCGAGTCGCGTGGCGACTCGCCACTCATATTTCCACCTCCTCCAACCGCGCGGCTTCGCCGAGCACGGCCGCCTTCTCCTCGAACTTGCTGTACGGCAGGTAGAACGGTTCCGTGTTCGTCGTGAGATACTCCGTCTCGAACTCGTTGACCGGCGTGTTCTCCTCGAACCAGTCAACACGTTCGGCGACGGTTTCCGCCGATTCGACCAGCGTGTTCTGTCCATCGACCAGACCGAGGGATACGGAGTCCGTCGTCCCGAACTCGTTGATGTTGGAGAGACACCCCTCGTGGTCGGTCACGAGGTCGTAGCCGAGGGCGTCGATGTCGGCGTCGAGCACGTGCGCGTGAACCTTCTCGGTGAGCGAGCCAAAGTAAGGCTGTACCACCACGTCGGCGTCCGTCGCGTTCGCAACAGCGTCGATGGCTTCGCTCGCCCGGGCGTCCTCGCCGTCTTCCGGCGGGCTAACCACGAGGGAGGGTTCGAGGAGGAACAGCGTTTCGACGGACGGGAAGGCTTCGACTTCGCCCGCGAGGAACTCCGCGACGGCGGCGAGGAACTCCTCGTCGTCGCCGTAGTATTCGTCCGTTGCGAGGTCGGCGAGGGAGTAGGGACCGGGGAGAACGGCCTGCACGTCGTCGGCGAGTTCCGCGGCGGATTCCAGTTCTGCGGCCACGTCACCGTCGAAGTCGAGTTCGTCCACGACCACCGGGTCGCGATAGAAGTTGTTGTTGTCGTAGTACCGCACGATGCCCCCCGTTTCCACGGAATCGTGAACCGTGAGCGGATGCGCGAGCATGTCGTCCCAGCGGAGTTGTCCCTCGACGATTCGGTCGAGTCCAGCGTCCTGCTGGACCGCGACGACTTCCGAACGAGCGTCGTCGTACACCGCGGTCACCTCCGGCCCCTCGTCGCCGGAGATGAGGTCGTGTTTCTGGTGACCCTTCAGGTCTGAGAGGTCGTCCTTCGCCCAATCCGGGAGCGGGAACAACCCCGTCGTCGTGGCGATTCGCTCAGTCATGTACGGGAGGCTAAGATATGCCGGTGTTTAATATTTTCCGTTCGGGAAAATAACTGTGGATAATTATCTGACGAGTTTCAGAATCGTCAGCGTCTCGAACGGGAACGACTCGTCGCGGAGCGCAACGGCGCTAAATCCATTCTCACCCGCCCGCGAGACGACCTCCTCCACGCCCGAGAGACTGCTGACGAGGAGGAACACACGTCCACCCGGTGCGAGCACCCGCCCGACCGCATCGAGGAACGGGTCGATGACTTCCCGACCCGACTCGCCGCCGGAGAGGGCGCGTTCCATCCAGTCGTCGCGCTCCTCGTCGGGGTCGGTCGGCAGATACGGCGGGTTGAACAGCACCGCGTCGAACGCCCCGTCGCGGAACGGCGACACCAAATCCGCCCGGACCGCCTTGACGCCGCGCTCGCGTGCGTTCGCGCAGGCGTGTGGATTCACGTCCGCTCCCACGACGCGGGCACCCGTCTCCTCGGCCACGTACTCCGAGACGTAGCCCGACCCCGTGCCGACTTCGAGGACCAACTCGTCCCCCGCTATCTCCTCGGCCGCCACTTCGGCGAGGAGGTGTGAATCCTCCGCCGGTTGGTACACCTTCGTTTCCGTTCCGCGTCGTTCCGCGAGGTCCGTCATTCGTTCTCTCCTCCGTCGTCGGATTCCGGGCCGCCATCGTTCATATGCCCGTCGGTCGGGCCATCATCAGTCGTTCCGCCGTCGGTCGCTCCGCCGTCCGCGGTCGCACCGAATTCACGCGTCCGTTCCCGTTCCTCCGCGACCCGAAACCCGCCCGTCTCCGCGCGACCCGAAAGTTCGCGCTGCGGGAAGGGAATCTTGATTCCCTCGCGGTCGAACGCCTCCTTCACCGCGTTGATGACCGTCGTCTTCGCCCGCCACTTCCGCCGGGCGCTGGGCTTGTCTATCCAGAAGCGAAGTCCGAGCACGACGGCCGAATCGCCGAGTTCCTTCGTCACGACTTGCGGCGACGGCACGGCCAGCACGTCGTCCGGTTCGCGCATCACCTCCTTCGCCACGGCCGCGGCCCGCTCGACGTCCGCCTCGTAATCGACGCCGACGTCCACCTCCAACCGCAACCGCCCCTTCCGACTCCGGTTGATGATGGTACTCCCGCCGACGATATCGTTCGGAATCATCACGTACTCGCCGTCGAACGTCTGAATCCGCGTGTTGACGATGGAGATGTCCGTCACGATTCCCTCCTCCTCTTCGATTATCACCCAATCGCCGATTTCGAACGGCCGGGCGAACATCAGCATAAACCCGGCCAACAGCGACCCGAGCGTCTGCCGGGCGGCCATACCGACCACGATTCCGAGGAACCCCGCACCGACGAGCAGACCGGTGATATCCACTTCCCAAACACCGAGGACGGCGGTTAACCCGACGACGTACACGCAGACCTGCGCGACGCGGACCATCACTTGTGTTTGGTGTTTCGAGAACGCGTCGCGCCCCCTGATCACCCGCTGAATCCCTTGCCGGATGAACCCGGCGACGACGTAGGAGGTTGCGAGCAACGCAGCTGACGACCCGACTTGGAACGCCGTCGCCATTTCGACACCGAAATCCGCCTGCATGATGAGTTCCGTGTTGATTATCTTCCACGTGAAGGCGAGTGTCGTGGACGCGAGCAAAAGGAACACGCAGACGAAACCGACGACGATGACGTTTGCTAGCGAATTGGGCACTCGCTCTTGCAAACGCGGACGGGCGTACCATGCCACGGCGAAAAACGCGATGAGCGCGAGAATGACGAACGCGGAGGTGAAGATCCGCATGTCGAACCAACTTTGCCGTCCGACCTGTCTGAACAACCTCTCCGTCTGGGCGAGCGGCAGTCCTTCCATCAACCACCACCTCGACCCAACTCGTCTGCGACCCGTGCCATCGCGGCGAACTCCACGGGCGACACCTTCCCGGCGCGCTTTCGGAGGATGTCCTCGTCCAACACGTCGTCGTCCGGGGACTCGAGCGCATCGACGACGGCGTCCGGATCGTCGAGCCCCGAGATGTGGGCCGTGTTCCGAATCCCGTTTCGAATCGTCTTTCGACGCTGGGTGAACACCGCCTTCACGAAGTCGAGGAAGAACGCCTCGTCGTCCACCTCGTACTCCGGTTCCCGCGGAACCGTCCGGACGACTGCGCTCTCGACCTCCGGTTGCGGCGCGAACGCCTCGCGCGGGACCGTCTCCACGACGCGCACGTCGGCGTAGTGCTGTGCCGTCACGGAGAGTCGCCCGTAATCGTCGCTTCCAGACTCGGCGGCCATGCGCTCTGCGAACTCCTTTTGGAACATGAGGAGCATCGGCTTTCCGAGCGGGAGGAGTCGAAACGCGATTTCGCTCGAAATGCCGTACGGAAGGTTGGCGATACAGGCCGAGAAGTCGGGGAGTTCGACCGACAGCGCGTCACCCTCCACGACCGTCAACCGCCCGTCGTCGCACTCCGCACGGAACTCCTCGCGGAGAAACTCGGCGAACGTCGGGTCGCGCTCGATGACCGTCACGCGGTCCGCGGCCGCGAGCAGACGGTCCGTGAGGACACCCGGCCCCCCGCCGATTTCGAGGACGTGCTCCAGATTCATCTCGTCGGCGTACGTCGGTATTCTGTCCACAACTCGGTCGTCCACGAGGAAGTGTTGGTCGCGGTTCGGGTCGCCCCGGACGCCCGCACGTCGAATCAGCGCGTCGGGGTCCCTCGTACCGGCTTCCTCGGGTGGCGAGCGTTCCATCGTTATCCTGTCTACCGGAGCGAGCGGCGTAAACCCACCGAGTTCCGACCGGCGTTGGTTAGCACTCGTCGAAGCGAGACGAGAGAGCGGAAAGCGAGTGGAAAGCGAGTGGGAAGCGAGCGAAAATCGAAACCCCGCTCGCGTCAGTCGTAGCGGACGAACGTTCGATACTTCAAATCGTCCTCGCGGATCTCTTCGAGGATGCGCTCCACGAGAACGTCCTCCGGGTTGTGAAGTCCGGACACGCGGTCTTCGAGGTCGTCGAAGCTCTCGAACGGTTTCCGTTTCCGCGTTTCGAGCACGTGGTTGCGCAGTTTCTTCCCGATGCCGGGGAGGAGGTTCAACTGGTGGAGACGGAGGGTTATCGGTTGGGCGTCGTTGTAGAAATCGACGAACCGCCGTTCGTCGCGGTCCACGATGTCCGTGACGGCGTGTTCGAGTTCCGACTGCGCGGCGGAGGTGAGGTCACCGTACGCGACTTCGCGCACGTTGGTGACGTTCTCGCGGGCCGCAGGGGGTTCGATTGGAATGCTGTCGCCGATACCGACGCTTGCACCCTGTTCGAGCACGAGTTCGAGGAGATGGAAATCGGATTCAGTCAGGACGTACGCGACCGGTTCCTTCTGGTACTGCGGACGGTCGTCTTCCGCACGACCGTGTGGCAGGAAGTCGAGCACCACAGCCGACGCTTCGCTGTCAGTCTCGGATTCACTCATTGCACTCGAATACGGTGACGAGCAACTTAAAGAATCGGTGAAGCTACTCGTACTTCGCCACGACGTTCAGTATCCCGTCCAGCTCGTCACCCGAGAGGGTGAACCGCTCCTGCGCGTAGACCGCTCGCAGTTCGTCGCGGTCCTTCGGCAGGAGGTCGGCGATCTTGTACGCCGTCGCCTCGTCCACTTTTTCGAGTTCGAGCAGCTCCCCGACCAGTTCGCGCGACTCCTCGGCGTCGAGGACGGCGAACCGGTTGACGTGTTCGATGGCCCGGGAGAGGTTGTAGGGCATCTCGCGGGTCTCGTCCAGCGCGCGTTCGCGCTCGATGTCCGCGAGGAGTTCCTTCGCCTCCGGCGTCGTGAGATACTCCTCGTCGAGCTTTTCCTTGAAGATAGTCATAGCTTACTTCTGTTCGCGGAGGTGTGCGGGCTGGGTGATGAGCGTCTTGTCCTTGCCGCCGTCGTTGATGATGACTTTGTACGCTTTGCCCTGCTTACCGACGACCTCACCCGTGCGACCGTTGAATCGCGGGTGGAAGCGACCTTTGCGGACGCTCGGGTCGATTTTGAGGTGGACTTTCTGTCCGTTCTCGTACTGCTGGACGGCGCGCTGTGGTGGGGACGTACCACGGTCTCGGGGGTTGTTCGACAACTTTTCGCGGGTAGTGTTGTACGGTCCGTTCGAGCTCGGCATAGTCGTATGACGCTCTTGTTCAGTGACGGTTATAAAAGATACGTTCCTCCTCGCCGAGACACGAACCTCGCGGGTCGGTTTGGCACGGGACCGGTGGCGCAGTCACCCAACCGGGAAGCCCATCACCACCGCTGGTGGACCGCATCGGCAACGTACTCCTCGTAGACCTCCCTGACGCGCTCCGTCTCCTCCGTCGTGAGCGGCGGGAGCGAGGCGGCGATGACGTTCTCCCGAACGTGCTTCGGGTCCGTCGAACCCGGAATGACGGTCGAAACGGCGTCGTGGTCGAGAATCCACCGAAGGGAGAACTGCGCCATCGTCGCGTCCTCGGGTACCAGCGGTCGGAGTTCGTCCACCGCTTCGAGGCCGCACTCGTAGGGCACACCCGCGAACGTCTCGCCGCGGTCGAACGCCTCGCCCTCGCGGTTGAAATTCCGATGGTCGTTCTCCGGGAACTCCGTTTCGGCCGAGAGGTTCCCGGTCAGCAACCCGGACGCCAGCGGAACGCGGACGATGATTCCCACGTCGCGGCGCGCCGCCTCGTCGAAGAACAGTTCCGCGGGGCGCTGGCGGAACGGGTTGAAGATTATCTGCACCGTCTCCACACCCGGATACTCGATGGCTTTCAGTCCCTCCTCGACGCGCTCGACGCTCACGCCGTAGTGGTCGATTTTCCCTTCGGCTTTCAGGTCGTCCAGCGCGTCGAAGGTTTCGGGCTGGTAGTACACGTCCGTCGGCGGGCAGTGCAGTTGGAGTAAATCGAGCGCGTCCGTATCGAGATTCGACCGACTTCGGTCCACGAACTCCCGGAGGTTCGATTCCGTGTACCCGGACGCGTCGTGCGGGTCGAGCCTCCGTCCCGCCTTCGTCGCCACGGTGGGGCGCTCGTCCGGGTCGTACTCGGCGAGCACGTCGGCGATGACGCGCTCGCTCCGTCCGTCGCCGTACACGTCCGCCGTGTCGAGGAACGTGATTCCGGCGTCGATGGCGGCACGAACGGCCTCGTGAGCCGCTTCGTCGGACACGTCGCCCCAATCCGACCCGATGTTCCACGTTCCCATTCCGACTTCCGTTACGTCGTAGCCCGTCGTTCCGAGCGCGCGTTCGTCCATGCTTCACGGCACGTGGTCCCGGTACATGCCTCTTCTTCCTGAGCGCGAGACGAAAGGATAACCCTCCTCCGGTTCGTCCCCTCGCGCATGACCGACAGCGACGATTTCAGGTTCGAAACGCGGTCCATCCACTCCGGACAGGAACCCGACGAGGAGACGGGCGCGCTGATGACGCCCATCTACGCCAACTCGACGTACGTACAGGACGGGCCGGGCGACCACCGCGGCTACGAGTACTCGCGCACGGGCAACCCGACGCGCACCGACCTCGAATCGAACCTCGCCAGCCTCGAAGGCGGCGAATACGGTCGCGCCTTCTCCAGCGGGATGGGAGCCATCAACACCGTCCTCAACCTGCTCTCCTCGGGCGACCACGTTATCGCCAGCGAGGACGTGTACGGCGGCACCCACCGAATCTTCACGCAGGTGTACGCCGACTACGACGTCGAGTTCTCCTTCGTGGACATGACCGACCCCGACGAAGTGGCGGACGCGGTGCGCGAGAACACCGAACTGCTGTGGGTCGAAACGCCGACCAATCCCCTGCTCAACGTCGTAGACATCGCGGCGATGGGCGACATCGCGGCGGACGCCGACGCGCTCTGTGCCGTGGACAACACCTTCGCCACACCATACCTCCAGCGCCCGCTCGAACTCGGCGCGGACATCGTGTCCCACTCGCTGACGAAGTACCTCGGCGGGCACTCGGACGTGGTTGGCGGCGCGCTGATTACCAACGACGCCGAGTTGGACGAGAAAATCGGCTTCTATCAGAACAGTGTCGGCGCGACCCCCGGCCCGCACGATTGTTTCCTCGTCCTCCGCGGAACCAAGACCCTCGGCGTGCGGATGGACCGTCACTGCGACAACGCCCGCGACATAGCCCACTGGTTGGACGACCACGACGCGGTGGACACCGTGTACTACCCCGGCCTCGAATCGCACCCGAACCACGAACTCGCCGCGGAGCAGATGAGCGACTTCGGCGGTATGGTCAGCTTCGAACTCGACGCCTCGCTGGAGGAGGCCGCCGACGTGGTGTCCGAGACGGAGGTGTTCACCCTCGCCGAAAGCCTCGGCGGCGTCGAATCGCTCATCGAACAGCCCGCGACGATGACCCACGCCGCGATTCCGAAGGAAGAACGACTGGCCGCCGGACTCACCGACGGCCTCATCCGCGCCAGCATCGGCATCGAGCACGTGGACGACCTGAAGGCGGACCTCCAACAGGCGTTCGACGCCGCGCTGAAGTAGTCACTTCCTCTATTTTCCGCGGTTGCGGAATCGAATGCCGGAGCCCAACAGTACTCCAAACCGGAGCACGTAGCGTCGTGCATGGAACTGACCGACCACGTGTACGCGTTTCCGTTGACCTTCGAACGCGGCGACCGCGAGACAGTCATCTACCCGTCGGGCGTCGAAACCGAAGACGGTTTGATTCTCCTCGACGCGGGGTTCCCCGGTCAGACGGACGATTTGGCCGACGCACTCGCCGACCACGGCTTCTCGCTGGACGACGTGGAGACGCTGCTTCTGACCCATCAGGACGGCGACCACGCGGGCGGTGCCGAGGACCTCCTCTCCCGAACCGACGCGACCGTCGTGGCTTCGACCGATGACACACCCGCCATCGAGGGCGACAAGGACCCAATCAAATCGAGGGGCGACCGCTATCCCCCCGTTCCGGTCGATGTGCAGGTCGTCGATGGCGTCACGTTCAGAACCGAGGCCGGACCGATGCGCGTCGTCGAAACGCCGGGTCACACGCCCGGCCACGTCTCGCTCGTCCTTTCCGAGGCGGACCTCCTCATCGCTGCCGACGCCACCGTCGCCGACGAGGACGGCCTCGTCGGGCCGAACGAGCGGTTCACGCCCGAGTGGGAGCGAGCAATCGAGTCCCTCGGCACGCTCGCCGACTTCGGGACGAGTCAGGTCCTCTGTTATCACGGCGGGTTCGTCGAGGACGCCGACGTCGAGGCGACGTACCGGTCGCTCACGGAGTGAGAAAAACGAAACGAAAAGTGGAATTATATCCGACCGACGTTCTGCACGTCGACGCTCTCGACGCCTTCGACGTTCGAGAACGACTCCTCGACGGCTTCCGTACCACCGGCATCGTCGGGGACGATGACCGTTGGCAGGAGCGCGACGAGACCGAACGCAACGTCGTCGCGTTCGAAGCCGTTGATTTTCGCACCCTCGGGGAGCGAATCTTCGAGTTTCTCTTGGAGGTCGTCCAGGTCGATCTCCGGGCTCTGCGGCATTACCTTGACTTTAGCTGCTACTTTTCCCATGGTTTACGGTCCGAGGAACCCACAGTCGGGGCACTCGTAAAGGTTGCTCTGTTTTCGGCACTTCGCACAGCGGTAGATCGTCTGCCCACAGTCGGGGCATTTGAACGACGCGGCGTTCGTGCCGGAGATGTTAATCCCGCACGAGACGCATTTTCGCGCTTGTTTTTGGGTCTGACTCATACACCCACGTTCCGCCGCGCGACTTTTAACGCTTCCCTTTCGGGGTTCGAGACGGCGTTAGAACGCGCCCGTCTCGACGGTCGTCTCGGCGTGCAGGCTCTCTTTCACCGCGTCGTGAACCTTGCAGAGTTCGAAGGCGCGGGCGATGACGTCCTGTGCCGTCTCGTCGTCCGTCTCGGCTTCCCACTTGATGTCGAACGTCACGGCGTCGAGTTTGTCGTCGTCGTTCAGGTCGCCGCTCACGTCGATTTCGATCTTGCCGAGGTCGCCAGCGCCGCGCTGCTCGCCACCAACGCGAAGGGCAGGAACGTAGCACGAACCGTACGCGGCGAGCAGTGTTTCGAGCGTGTCCGGGGCGTCCTCGCCCGTCGCGTCGATGGTGACGGAGAAATCGCGGACCTCGTTCTCTGCGCTGTATCCTGCTTCCGACGTGGTAGTGACTTCTGGCATTGCAATTTCCACGTTCGCCGCAACACTCCTAAGGCTTGTTCTTCCGGCCGCGCTTGTCGGAGTGAAGATGTACGACCGTGAAAGATAGTCGTCGCGAGGAGTTGGTCGGAATCATCGATATTTATTACGAGCTACGTTTGGTCGTTCTGCGATTGTAGTTACTGGAAACCGACCACCTCGAAAGCCCCCACCCGCTCGTTGACTCGTGGTCGGTATTGCCGTGACTGCAAGTACAGACGTCACTGAAACCGCACCGCCACCGCACCACGTCCACCCC
>NZ_MEIH01000060.1:0-9008 GCF_001723155.1 Haladaptatus sp. W1 | reverse complement strand
CGGTTGTCGGGTTTGGGGGATGCCGATTCCGCCCCGAGGCGAAGGTTTTTGTCCGTTGCTTTCGATAGCCTTTGCATGGTCACAGTGCGGGCACCGGCTACGAGTGCCAATCTGGGGTGTGGGTTCGACGTGTTCGGATTGGCATTGGAACGTCCCGCCGACATCGTTCGGGTCGAACGAGCGGAGGAGACGACGATAGAAGTGACGGGCGTTGGGGAACAGTACATCCCGACTGAACCGCCGAAGAACACGGCGGGCGTCGTCGCCGAGGAACTCGGGACGCCCGCGCACATTCGGATCAACAAGGGGGTTCGACCGTCGTCGGGACTCGGGTCGTCCGCCGCCAGCGCGGCCGCCGCGGCCGTCGCCCTGAACGAACTCTACGACTGTGGGCTCACACGGCGCGAACTCGTCCGCGTCGCGGCGGAGGGCGAGGCCGCCGTCTCGGGCGAAGCCCACGCGGACAACGTTGCGCCGTCGATTCTCGGCGGGTTCACGATGGTCACTGACGACGCCATCACGCAAGTCGAGGCGTCGATTCCTGTCGTCGCCTGCCTGCCGGAAATCGTCGTCTCGACGCGGGACGCGAGGCGCGTCGTTCCCCAGTCGGTGGACATCGACGAACTGGTCGATACCGTCGGGAACGCCGCGACGCTCACCGCGGGGATGTTCCGTGACGACCCGGAACTCGTCGGAACGGGTCTCGAAGACGGTTCGGTCACCGGGTCGCGGGCGTCGCTCATCGACGGCTTCGACGCGGTGCGAACCGCCGCGCTCGACGCCGGTGCGACGGGCGTCGCGGTCAGCGGAGCCGGACCGAGCGTCCTCGCCGTCTGTCACGACGACGGGCAGAGCGCGGTTGCGAGCGCGATGTTGGACGCGTTCTCCGACGCCGACGTGGAGGCGCGCGCCTATCCGACCGCCGTCGGGGGCGGAGCGACGATAGAACGTCGGTGAGTCCGTGAGTCGGCGGGTCGGTGGGTCAGTGGGTCGGTGGGGTTGAGGAAAACGGAACACCCACGGTTTCTCGTGAAAATGGTTCTCGTATGATGAGTCGTGACCGCTGTCCCGACTGCGACGTCTCGCTCGAACCGGTCAAGTTCGGCATGAAGAAACACCCGGACCACCGGATTCTGGCGACGAACCCGTGCGGCGAACAGCCGCTCGAAGAGTACGAAGCTTGCAACCTCGGCCACATCAACCTCTCGACGCTCGCCGACCTCGACGCCCCCGACTGGCGCGTCTGGTACGACGAGAACGGCGACAACTACGGGTCGCTCTCGGAGGCCGTCGACGCCTTCCTCCGCGAGGGCATCGACTGGGAGGAGTTCGACCACCGCATCGAGTACGGCACCCGCTTCCTCGAAAACGTCGTCACGATGTCCGACTTCCCGGTCGAGAAGATAGAACAGAAGGTCCGGGACATGCGCAAAATCGGACTGGGAATCATGGGACTGGCCCAGCTGTACATCCAACTCGGCGTCCGCTACGGCAGCGAGGAGGGCAACGAGATTGCAAAGCAGTTGATGACCCACATCAACCACGAGTCCAAGTGGGCCTCCCACGAACTCGCCGAGGAGCGCGGGTCGTTCAACGACTGGGAGGACTCAAAGTACGCGAATCCGACCGAGTACACCGAGTGGTTCGAAAAGCAGACCGGCCTCGATGCCGAGAAGTGGAAGGACGGCTTTGCAGTCCGCAACCACAACACGACCACCATCGCGCCGACGGGCACCACCTCGATGGTCGGCAACACCACGGGTGGCTGTGAGCCGATTTACAACGTCGCCTACTACAAGAACGTCTCCGACGACGTGCAGGGCGACGAGATGCTCGTCGAGTTCGACGACTACTTCCTCCGCACGCTGGAGGCGAACGACATCGACGTGGACGCGGTGAAAGAAGAGGCCCAGACGCAGATGGCGAACAACGAGTTCTCCGGCGTCGAAGGGCTGGAAACCGTCCCGGACGCCATCGGCGAACTGTTCGTCGTGACGGGCGACCTCACCGGCAAGCAACACGCCGCGGTGCAGTGTTCCTGTCAGCAGGGGGTTGACTCGGCCATCTCGAAGACCTGCAACTTCCCGAACTCCGCCAGCAAGGAGGACATGGACGAGGTGTACCGCTACATCTACGACCACGGCGGCAAGGGCGTCACGGTTTACCGCGACGGCACGCGCTCGAAGCAGGTGCTCACCACGCGCGCCGACAACGCCGAGTTCGCCGACGAGGAGGAGGCGGCGGAAACCATCGTCGAGCAGATAGAGGAAGTCTTCGGCGGCGTCGAAGGCTTCATCGAGAACGAGGACGTGCAGGCCGCGCTCGGCACCGAACTCGACGACCTCGTGGGCGAGGGCGTCACGGGTGGCGCGTACGCCCAAGAGCGTCCCCGGCCCGATGTGCTCCACGGCGTGACTCAGCGCGTGGACACCGGCTACGGCAAGATGTACATAAACATCAACGAGGACGAGAACGGCGAACCGTTCGAGCTGTTCGCCACCATCGGCAACTCCGGCGGGTTCACCAACTCCTTCACGGAAGCGTTGGCGAAGGTCATCAGCTACGCGCTCCGCAGCGGCGTTGACCCGAACGAAATCGCCTCCGACCTGCAGGGCATCCGCAGTCCGAAGGTCGCGTGGGACAAGGGCGAGCAGATTAACTCCATCCCGGACGCCATCGGCGTCGCCATGCGGCGCTACCTCGACGGCGAAATCGAGAAGGCATCCTACCCGCAACAGAAGACGCTCGAAGAGACGGCCGACGACACCGAAGCCGACGGCGGTGCGGTGGAGACGGAGACGCAAAAGGACGCCTCGCAGTCGCTCATCGACGCGGGCGAAAGCCCCGAGTGTCCCGAGTGTGGCTCGCTCTCGCTGTACTTCTCGGAAGGCTGCAAGACCTGCGAGTCGTGTGGCTGGAGCGAGTGCTCGTAAATAGCATCCGAAGGAACTAGTCGATTTTCCGCTTCTCCTGCTCTTCTATCCTTCTTCTCTCCGTTTTTCTCGATTCCGCGTCCCCGCTACTTCACCGTCACCCACGTCAGGAACACGAGCGCGACGAGTTGGAGCGCGCGGAGCACCAGCACGGCCTGCTGAACCGCCGGGTCGCCGGAGTAGAACATCTTCATGCCGAAGAAGTAGTAGATAGCGACGGCGTTCTCGGCGAGCATCACGAGGGCGAAGGCAAGCAGGCCGAGGACGAGCGAGGTGCGGAACTTCAGATAGCTTCGCACCCACACGGCCACCAACACTGCCAGCAGGAGGATGTTCACGACCGCGAGTCCGCTTGCGAGTTGTATCGAGTTCATTCTATCTGCTCCATTATCTCCTCGAACGCGTCCCGATGGTGTTCGAACCGGTCGGTGAGAAAGTAGAGTTTCCCGTACTCGTTGTCACCGGGCTCGACGACGCCGTGGTCAACGAGCATGTCGAGGTGGTGTCGAACCGTCTTGTACTCCACGTCGAGCGATTCCGCCAGCTGATTCGCGTTCCGTGGGCGCTCCGAGAGGGCGCGAATGATGCGCGCGCGGTTCTCACCGCCGCGCGTCGCCGTGAGTAGGTACCAGAGCGCCTTGTCCATCGAACGGTCACTTGGGAGAGGGTCATGCAGCCAGATATATCTACGGCTCGATACGCTCCGACACCCACCCGGACGCGCCGTTTGGATAGGCGTCCGTCTCGTTTGCGGACTGCAGATTTCCCTCTCCGTCCGTCGCTCTGACGACGACCTCGTGCGACCCCGACGGTTCGTAGGTGTGCTCCCACTGCCGCCACACGTCGGTTCCGGGAAGCGGTTCGGAGAGGCGGGCGTCGGTCCACGACGCGCCGCCGTCGGTGGACACCTCGACGCGTTCGATGCCGCGCGTCCCGGCGTATGCGTGCCCGCCGACTTGCACACGACCGTCGTCGAGGTGGTTGACGGCGTGCAGTTTGGCGACGATGTTGACCGGTCCCGTCCCGTGCCAGCCGCGTTTCTCCCAGTACCCCTCCGCCTCCCGTTCCAGCACTTCGATTTCGGTAATCCATTTGACGTTGATTTCGCCCCAGTGACCGGGAATCAGCGCCCGGACGGGGTGGCCGTGCGAGCGCGGAAGCGGGTTGCCGTTCATCTCGTAGGCTAAAAAGCCGTCTTCGAGCGCCGAGAGCGGGAACTCCTCGTAGTAGTCGTCCGCGGCGCGGAACATGACGCAACATTCGTCGGGCATCGTCGTTCCCTCGAACAGCGCCGAAATCGGCACCCCCGTCCAGAGCGCGTTGTCCATCTTCTTGCCGTTCAGCGATTCACCGACGCAGCGGAGTGTGATGAACCGGTGTTCCTCGGGCATCGATTCGAGGTCGTCGAGGGTAAAGCGCAGTTCCTCCTCGACGCCCCCCGTCACCCGGAGGTCCCAGTCTTCCGCGGACACCACCGGGTCCACGCTGTTGATGTCCACCTGATAGAACTCTTGGCTCACTAGCCCTTCGAGACCGTCGATGGAAAGCGATTTCGCGTCGGCTTCGTCGAGGAGCGACTCCACGTCAGCGCTGACTGGTCCCGTCTGCTTCGGCGCGTCGTCGCCCTTCCCGGACCCGAGCGCGCCGCCGACGGCACCGACCGCGACCGCCCCGGCGATGGCTCGGAGGATGCTCCGCCGCGTTTCCGAGACCGACTCCGTCTCCGTCGTACCGAATCGAGCCACCGCGACGACGAACCCGGCACCCGCTCCGGCGGCCAGCGCGGAACCGGGAGCGCCGGTCAACGCCAGCGCGGGTGCGACACAGAGGAGTCCGGCGACCGGCGCGGCGGGGAGGTCGGCGGTGTCGGCTATTCGCACGCCGACCGCCGCCGTCACCGCGAAGAGGAGCATGGTCAGGACGAGCGCCAGCAGGAACCCGAGTTGGTCGCCGAGGTCGCCGAGCGTCTGTATCGACCACGCGATGACGGCGCTGGGCGTCGTTGCGACCACGAAATCGCTGACCGGCGCGGCGACGAACGATGGGGTGAAGCCGACCACAGCGTACGACCCGGCGACGGCGGCGACGCCCGCGGCGAGGGCAACCGCTCCGTCGGCCGCCACGTCCGCGAGCGAGTTCGTGGGGGACTGTTCTGTGGTCATGGTTCACCGGTTCCGTGCGATGTACAGCGCGCCGCCGACGAGCGCGACGAGCGCGACCACGATGCCGAATCCGGGCAAGGAGGTGTCCGAGTTTCCGCCCTCCTCGCCGTCGTTCATGCCGTCGGTCGTGGTGTCACTCATGTTGTCATCGGTCATGTTGTCATCGGTCATTCCGTCGTCGGTCATCGTCCCGTCCGTCATGTTGTCGTCGCCCATGCCGTCGTCCATCGTCTCGGTTGTCGTCATCTGGTCATCGCTCGTCCCGTCGTCCATGGAGTCCGTCGTCGTGGTCATGTTGTCGTCCATGGTCCCGTTGCCCATCGTGTCCGTGGTGGTCGTCTGTTGCGCGAGCGGCGCGCTCGAAACGTCGTTCGCGGCCGTCGCCGCACTCACCGTCGCGGGAACGGCACAAATCATCAGTACGACTGCCAGCACGTGTATGCGTTTGAATCGCATATCCGAACCGACCGCTTCCCGTTAAATAGCCGTTTTTCGAACTCTCGCCCACTCTCTTCCGATTCTCTCCTACTCCCTTCCAAATCTCTTCCAACTGTGTGATGCTAACCGAATATGAGATGGCTGCAGAAAAACCGAGCGGCGACCCTACGCGACGCTCGCGGACGGAAAACGTGATACCGGTCGGGCGTCGTTGTTCCCCCATGGAGGAGACGCCGAAGGGACGGCCCTGTCCGCTGTGCGGTGCGTCGATGTTCCACCGCCACTGCAAGTACGTCTGCCCGCAGCACGGCGTCGTCTACGACTGCGCGGACACGTTCTACTAGTCGTCGATTGCGCGGACGCGTCCGACTAATCGTCGGTGACGGCGCGGTAGGCGGGTCCGGCCAACAGGAACAGTCCGCCGATACCGACGACGGCGACGACCGCCCAGTTCTTCCCGATTTCGTGGACCGAGAGCGTGTCGAGCGAGCCACCGGCGAGGACGGCGACGACCATCCACGGCACTTCCCCGATGGCGGTGCCGAGGAGGAACGAGCGGTCCGGGACGTTCGACAACCCGGCGGCGGCGGACACCGCGTCTGAGGGGGCGGGGACGAGCCGCGAGGCGACCATCCCGCGAAAGTCGCCGGTCGCGTCGAAGAATCGCTCGCCCGAGTCGCCGAGGCGACCGAACACTCCCGAATCGACGCGGAAGTAGCGCGCCGCGGCGAAGGGAAGGTAGGCGCTCATCACGGTTCCGCCGAGCGCGACCGGAAACCCGACGACCGGCCCGTACACGTAGCCGACCGCGACGGCGACCACCGTGGTCGGCCACGCGAACAGCGGTCGGACGAGGTAGACGCCGAGAAACAACCCCGCGGCGAGAAGCGGGTCGTGCGTCACGCGACGCACCCGCTGCAGGACGACTTCCGGCGAGAGGAGGACGCCAGCGACGACGACCAGCGCGACCAACCCCACTCCGGCCACCTGTCGTCTGTTCCCCGAGAATTCCATTCGACCCAAGGTAGCCCGAGGAGTGGCTAAGTTCTTTCCACCCGACCGCGCAACGTTTAATCCGCTTCACGCGAGATTCGTAGACGATGGAATCGGACGACGACCCCGTGGCGATGGGGGTCGAACTGTTGAGCAAGGTCGAACACCCGAAGCTGTCGGTCGCGGAAGCGGTGGACCGCATCGAAACCATCACGACCGACCCGACGACGACGCGGACGATTCTGGACGAGGCGGAAAAACGGGGCGTCATCGAGCGGGAAAATGGCATCATCCGCCCGACCGGTGGCGGGTTCGTCCGATTCGAAAGCCAAGTCGTGACCAAGGAAGGCGACTTCACCTGTCGGCGCTGTGGTACCGGCATCTCGACGGGGCACTTCATCAAACTCGACGCGGGCGAACTCGGTCCCTTCGGGTCGTCGTGCATCCGGAAGGTCACCGGTCGGGAGTGACGTCCCGTCCAACGACGGAGAGAAAACTTATCGACCGCGGCTGAGTTCGGAGATGAGTCGCTCTATCGTCTTCTGTTGCCGTTCGAGTAGCTCGTTCTGTCGCTCGACCGTCTCGGTGAGCGCGGCGAGTTGGGCCTCCACGGGGTCGTCCAGATTCTCGCTCGCCGATTCGAAGCCCGAGTCCGCGAAGACGGTTTCGTCCGGTTCCTCCTCGTCGGTCTGCATCCCGTCGGCTACGGTATTCGTCACGGTTCCGGAGCTGGCGGACGGCGAGTCTGTCGGTGTAGCTTCGGCGGCGACGGTCCCCGCTCCACCGCCGTTCACGCTCTCGCTTTCGCCGCCGAGCGGGTCGGCGGTCGGCGTTTCGACGATTTGTCCGCTGTCGTTCAGTTCGGGGGGATTCGCGTTGAGCGGTTCGACGCCGCCGCCGAACACGTCGTCGTCCTCCGCGAACGAGACGTTCTCGTCGGCGTCCGGTTCGGGGTCGTCGGGGACGACCGTCTGCTCGAATTCGGCGTAGCTTCCCACGTCGTGGTAGGAGAGCAGTCCCTGCTCGATTCGCTCGCGGACCTCCCGCGTTCGGTCGCTCGGGGTTTTGATGCGCTGCGGTCGTCCGTCCGCTTCGATGATGATTTGCGAGGAGACGTTGCCCTCCTCCACGTCGAGGCTCGTCACGTCCGCGAAGTGGAACTGCTCGAAATCCGTGTCCCAAATCGCTTCGCCGACGTGTTTTACCACGCGTGCGCTGGTGAGAACGAGCGTCAGTTCGCTGAACTGGTAGGTTTGGAGGACCTGTTCGTTCGAGTCGGTAACGCCCGCACCGTTCAACACGCCCGCGATGACGGGATGCAGGGCGTCGTGGAGACGCTTCGTCGGAATCTTGAACTTCTCGGTGCCGTCGATACCGTAATCGAGCGTGATGGTCGATTTTCGTCGCCCCTCGGACACCGTGATTCGCTCCGCGTCGTGCGGGTACTCCTCGACGGATTCGTCGCTGAGCAGGCCGTCAGCGCGATAGATAAGCGTCCGCGTCGGTGTCACGTAGAGGATGTCTTCCCCCCCCGAGGGGCACTTTCGCCGCGACGTGTTCGTCTCCGAGGCTGGACTGGACGATTCCCGGAATGCTCATGGTGGGAATGGTCAGGCCCATGTCTTAAAACCGATGGGTAGACACGACAGTGACAAAACTGGTGTCTTTTCGAACATATTTTGCGATATCGACCGCTCGAAATCGCGTGACGGGGTGGCAATGGACACTGTACAGTCCCGTATCATCCTCGATGGAGATGGGAACTTTAAAGAGTACCAGTTCCCTACCCGTAATCGAGCCCGGGTGGCTTAGCTGGACATAGCGCCGCACTCATAGGGTTCTGAGATTTGGCGCTCAGGCCTTGGAAGCCTCCCATGCGCCCGCGAGGCCCTGCCAGGTCTCGAATCTGGGACATGCGGAGATCGAGGGTTCGGAGCCCTCCCCGGGCATTTTCGAAATTTTCACTCCCGTAGTCGAACGGCTACTCCCGCAACGGTTACCATCACGCTCGTGGTGCGACCAACCAGCAGTACGTTTGCACGCTTCCGAACACCAGCGTCAGCGCGCCGTTTTCGACGAGTAACAGCGCGTCGTTACCCCACGCGTACTTCGTGCCCAGCGTGAGCAGGCCGAACAGTGTCGTGAGCAGTAAGTTGTATTTCGCCAGTGCGATCCAGCTCTCTTCGTCTAAATCAATGAGCAAGTCCCCACCCATACCGACTGCATGCGCTCCGAGGCGATAAGCGGGTGCTTGCGTATCGTCCAGAAACCGTCACCGCCGTCGAGAACGACGGCAAAAAAGTCCGCGTCCGTGTCCCGTCACCAATGACGGGAACCCGTCGGGAAGGGAATCAGGCGCTCAGGGGCGTGAGCGTTCGCTTCGCTTTCTTCTTCCCCGTCTTCTCCTTCCCCGAATCGGTCGAATCGTCGCCGGTTCGCGCTGCCGACCCCGATTTCACCGTGAGGTGGACCGATTCGACCG